>NZ_JBFTRT010000232.1:0-9642 GCF_056399685.1 Pedobacter sp. 01N416 | reverse complement strand
ATCAAGTACTTAAGCATAGCTACATTAAGTTTTACATCACTATCGGTTTTTGGGCAGATTTTCAGCACCGCACAAAACCCACTTAGTGTAAAATGGAACTATATTTATTCGGGCGGCTTTAAAATCATCTATCCGCAAGAACTGGAGAAAGAGGCACAAAGAATGGCCAATACCCTACCCTTTATCTACCCCAAAATAGGACTGGGTTTAAGGCAGCAAAAAACCGCTATTCCACTCCTACTCCAGAACCGCGGAACCGTGGCAAACGGCTTTGTTCAACTCGCACCCAAGAAGTCTGAATTCTATGCAACTCCTCCTCAGTTTTTCGATAGTCAGGATTGGCTAAACAACCTGGCAGTACACGAGCTTAGACACATTGCTCAGTTTGACAAATTGACAGGAACGCAAGCACACCCCTTTCCCGAACTGGTTTACTTTGCTTACTTTGGCGCGGGCATCCCCATCTGGTTTTTTGAAGGTGATGCCGTAGTTAACGAAACCGCCTTGACGCATTCGGGCCGGGGCAGGCAGCCCAATTGGATCATGCCTTACCGGGCTTCAATTTTAGAAGGCAAAAAAATCTCATACAGTAAAGCCTATTTCGGCTCGAACAAAGACGTAACTCCTGGTTACTATCAAACCGGATATTTGATGGTATCGGATATGAAGGAAAAATATGGGCAGTTCATTTCCGACAGCATACTTAGCGACATTAGAAAAAGACCAGTAAGGCTGTACCCCTTTTCGCAGAGCTTAAAAAAATTCACGAAACAGAATTCCAGAACCTACTTTCTTTCTACCCAAAACAAGCTCGCTGAAAAATGGAAAACACAGCAAGAAAAATCTATTACAGAAAGCTATGAAAGCCTAAATAAAAAAGCTGATTTGGCAACCGATTATTTTCTTCCTGTTCGGTTAAATAAAAACCAGGTTTTAGCCCTAAAAGAAAGCAAGACAGATACACGATATTTCGTGATTATTAACGAAGATAAATCGGAACAAAAATTATTCGGAATTGGTTATCAGGAACAGCCTTGGTTTAGCTTAAAAAATGATCTTTTGATCTGGGATGAAATACGTTATGATCCGCGCTACAAACAACGGAGCTACAGCGTAATCTGTTCATATAATTTGAAGACCAAAAAATTCAACAAATTAAGCAGCAAAAGCAGGCTCTTCTCTCCCAGCCTTTCTAACGATGGAAAGAAAATCATCGCTTCAAAAGTGGAGCTGAACAATCAGTTCAATCTGGTTGAGTTGGATGCAGTCTCGGGAAAAATTTTAAAGACCTACCCTAACCTTGAAAACGAAATCCTGCAGATGCCTTCATTTGATCAATCAGGAAATAAGGTTACTTATGTCAGCGTAAATGAAAAAGGAAAAAGTTTATGGTTGATTGACGGAGAAAAAAAAACGCAACTGATTTCTAACAGCCGACAACAGTTAAGCCGACCGATCTTTATCAACGACAAAATTGTTTTCAATGCGCACTTTAATGGGATCGATAACATCTACAGTATAGATCCTGGTTCGAAAAAAATAAATGCGCTCAGCGCGTCCGAGTATGGGGCCTTTAACCCTAGCGAAACCGCCGATGGAAAAATCATTTTCAACAATTATAAAATCAATGGTTATGAAATTGCAGAAACCGTATTAACCGAAAAACCAGTTGGAGAAAATAACTTTGTGGATTTCTCGGCCGCTGCAGAAAAGCAGGAAAACGTTGGGAATGTTTTCGACAAGATTCCCGATAGCACCTACCAAGCCAAGCGTTATCATCAGGCCTTAAATCTTTTCAGTTTCCACAGCATTATTCCGGTTATCGACAACGAATATGTTTTCGGTCTGGAGCTGCAATCAAACAATCTGCTCAACACGATGGACTTTTATACCGGCGCAAAATACCACCGCGATTTAAAACGTTTTGAGTACACGGCAGATATTAGCTATAAGGCACTTTATCCTGTATTTAGTGTATTGTACCGCAACCGCCCGAAAAGAACGTTCTACAGAGCTAAAAACGCGGTACAACAAGGCGACTGGAGAGAGAACTACATCAAGTTTAATGCATCGGTTCCGCTATCGTTTAACACGCGCAATGAGAACTATGCTTTTACCCTAAATGCGGCAACTAGTTTTACGCAAAGGTACATGCCGGAAAACATGCCTACTGGTTTTATACGCGAGCTTAAATTTCCGATGGAATACAATTTTACTTTTAACCACAGTGTCCGTACTACCGAAAGGGATATTGCCCCCAAGTGGGCACAAGTATTTAGGGCAACTTATAATCACCAGCCCTTCGATAAAAACTTAAAAGGAGAAATTTTAGCGCTCGAAAGTTTCCTTTACTTTCCTGGCGTTGCTAAAAACCATTCCTTTTTAGCGAGCTTCAATTATCAGAAAGCAAGCGGTGTAAACCAATACGCCACTGAGATTGCAACCGTTTATGGCTACAACAATATTTTAGCGAAAAGTAAACTGCAAAACAGTCTGCTTTTTAACTATCGTTTTCCCTTTGCTTTTCCCGATTGGGAGTTGGGTCCTTTCGCTTATGTCAGAAATTTTAGGGCAGGTTTATTTTGCCATTATGAGAACATTGGCAAGGGCACAACGTTTAACGATCCGAAAACTTATGGCGTAGAATTAAATACCAGTGTAAACCTTTTGCGCTATCAACCTGTTGTAGATTTAGGAGCGAGATTGGTTTTTGTTAATCAGATTTACAATCAAAATCCGATATTAGAGTTTTCATTTAATTATAGCTTTTAAAACCATGAGCGCAAAAACAATCTCCATCATTATCCTGACTGCATTACTTACCATATTTTTAATGGTGAATACCGAACCTGTTGATTTCGATTTCCTGGTTACCACACTTCCAGTATCTAAACTTCTGGTTATCGGTATTTGCATCATCATCGGTTTTATCATTGGCTTTGTTGTGGGCCGTCCGCGGAAAACATTGAGCAGTTATGATGATGAGATCGAAAGAAACCAACCGGTTTCGAATAAAAAAGAATTGAGCGATGAAGACAGAGATTATATCAGCTAAGAGTTAGGACTAGTAGGATTCTACGATCTGATACTCAATAGCAAAATCGTCATCTCGACTAGAACGCAGTGAAATGGAGAGATCTGCTTCGATAGATCTCTCGGCTTTGTTGCACTTCGCTCGAGATGATGGCGACTTGTGAGTGATCTTTTTAAACTTTCTGTCAATCACATTGGTTTTTATGCAATAGATTTTTTATCGAAATGACGGGTATTTTTTTTTCGTAGTTAAAGTGCCGACATTATCTCACCGTATAACAACCCACTACCACCTCCATAGTGCTGGATAATTTTCAGGTCTGGCCTTAAGGCGAGAAGTTTATTTTTCAGTTCAGCTTCTGATTCCTGATCAATTCCATTTCCAAGTAAAACCAAGTCAATGTGTTGTTCTTTGCAAATGGAAATGGCTTCTTCATTTTTGCAAACACACAAACCTTTCCATTCAGGTCTGGCATTTAACAAGCGGTTCATTACTACAGTAATTTCTGTATCCCGACCAATATAAAGTATAGTAGTTTGCATATTTCTTTAAATAAATAAACCTCGCAGGTTTTGAAAACCTGCGAGGTTTGGTTAAAATTATTTTTTAATTCAGTTCCATCGGAACATCCATCAATAAAACCTCTGCATCTGCAGTATTGGCTTTAAAACTAATGCTATCAGTATCCCAAACGCCTAATCCATCTCTTTTGCTCAACACTTGTCCGTTTATGGTTACTTCGCCATTGATTACAAAAGCATAAACACCGTTTCCAGCTTTTTTGATTTTGTATTCCGTTTCAAAACCTTCATCAAACTTACCTAACGAGAACCAGGCATCCTGATGAATCCAAACACCGGCATCATCAGCATTTGGTGATAAAATCTGCTGGAAGTTATTGTGCCTTGCTGCAACATCTAACGTTTGTTGATCGTAACGTGGCGTAACATTTTTCTTGTTAGGGAACAACCAGATCTGCAATAAGTTTAACTGCTCATCTGCATTTGCGTTAAACTCGCTATGGCTAACACCTGTTCCGGCGCTCATTACCTGAATTTCTCCATTTTTAATTACGGCCGAATTGCCCATACTATCTTTGTGAGCAATTGCACCAGCCAATGGAATGGTAATAATTTCCATGTTATCGTGTGGGTGCGAGCCAAAGCCCATTCCACCATCAATACTGTCGTCATTTAAAACCCTTAAAACTCCGAAGTGCATCCTTTCTGGATTGTAGTAATTAGCAAAACTGAATGAATGGTGTGCATCTAACCAACCATGATTAGCATGACCGCGGGTGTTTTCTTTGTGCAAAATAAACTGTGACATAAATTTCCTTTCTTGTTTATGATACAAATTTACAGCAGCGATGTTTACCAAACATTGATGTAGGGTAAGAAAGTAGTCGGAAGTTCAGAGTCTTAAGTCAATCACCGATTGTGCCTTGCCATTACGGCATCGCTGTTAAGCTCCCTTAACGCATCTAATGCTACCCAATTTGCTTTTTTATTGTTTTGGGCGAGGATATTGTTTGCGGTTTGGATGGCATGCTCATGTAGAAAAAGATTTCGCTTGCCAATTTGCCTCAATGCCCAGTTGGTTGCCTTTTTAACAAAATTCCGGTTATCGTAGGCTTCTCTTTCGATGATCGGAAGAAAACTCAGAAAAGTTTCGTCAGGTTCTTTCTTGAGGTGCACGGCTGCCTCAGCCATCAGTACAAAACCAGTACGTTTCACAAATTCTGCTTCAGCCTGGGCAAACTCAAAGGCCTTCGGCTTAAAATAAGGCGTTTTAACGAAAAGATTTCCGCAAGCCTGATCACATATATCCCAGGAACTAAAATCATTCGTCCATGCGTTTATTTGCGTTTCTGTCACCTGTTTATAATCACTGATAATGGTTGCTAAAAGGCAGGCCTCATGAAACCCAGTTTTCCAAAGCAATAAAGAAAGTTCCTGATTCTTTCCAATTTGCCTGGCCAGTTTTCTGATATTCGGCAAACGGACACCAAAAGCTTTAGAAATATCGATCCCAAAATGAGCCATCTTTTTTAGATAATCAGGCTCGCTGATGGATTTTAATTCGGAAAGGACAAAATCTAGATCATTCATCATACGAATTTAGTTTTTTTGAAAGACTTCCGAAGTTTAGGCAACGCGCAGGCCTTTGAAACTTCGGAAGTCTAAAAAAGGCTACCGTAAACGATGCCTCATACTGCATTAAACATAACCAATCCTTAACACTGTTTCGGTTTTAAGTTTACATCGATCTTTTAAACTTGTTTAAATTTAACCATAACAATCAACCTTTTAAAACCCATGCAAAAAAACATTATTTGGATGCTATTAGCGTCTTGCCTATTCACATTTTCCTGCGAAAAGAACAAATTATCTGAAGAGGAGGCTAGCACAACAAACCAAAAGAAAAATATGCTAATGGCTAACACTACAGTAGCCAGCGCTGCTGCAAGCGTAAATGCCTATTCAAACACATCGACCTACATCAACACTGGTTTTTCATTTTTAAATCCAACACAAATTGATAAAAACCGCCAGGCTATTGGCGGCAGTGCTTACACCGAAGTATATGGCTTTAATGTCCCAGAAGAAAACAGGGTAAGGGGTATTAGATGGAATGAAGATGATGAAACTACATCCATATGGCGCCCCCAGGGAATAGCTGGTTTTTCTAGAAATGGTGTACGTTACTTATTGGTAAGCTGGTACGCCAAAGATGCTGCCGAGAGCAAAGGATCGAGAATAACCCTTATCGACATCAGCCCAAGTTCGAGTACTTATTTAACTTACCGACATATATTATTGGTACAACCTACCCTTCCAACTGGCACACTGGATTATACGCAATATGGCGCTTACGCCCCTTTAAATGTGCATGCAGGTGGAGTAGCTTATTTTAATGGTAAAGTTTATTTAAGTAGTACAAGTTTAGGATTAAGGGTATTCGATTTAGACAAAATTATTGAAGTAACTACAGGAACGGGCACTGATGATAAGTGCGGGAAAGATGCTAGCGGTAATCTTTATGCTTTTAATTACAGGTACATCCTTCCGCAAATAGGTTATTATAAAATTAATGAGGCAAGTCCTTTTTCAACAGTACAGGTAAATTACGAGAACAATCAATTATGGACAGGGCAATATTACGCCGGCAGTGCAGATGCATCAATTGTACCTAAAATATTCGGGTTTCCGATAAACTCATCCGGCGAATTGCAGAATTCGGGCATACAAACAGTGATTCCAAAAAACAGCCTATTTACTTCAGATCATGCACATGGGATACAAGGCGTTTTTAGAAAAGGGAATAGAACCTGGCTTTCCTGCACCGGATCGCCTAGCGAATCGTACGGATCAACCGCCCGCTTAGCAAGGTATACAGATGGTGATACGAATACTGTTCGATACAGGTGGCCATACGGCGCTGAATCGTTATATCTTGAAGCCCAATACGGGTATTTATGGAGCTTAACTGAATTTGAACCCAATGCCGGAGCTCAAAATGGCAGTCAGGTTAACCGCTGTATATTTGCTGTAGATTTTTCAAAATACGAATAGTTACAACCTAACTTCGATTATTAGTTTTTGCTTTTTGGTGTTTTAACTATTTTTTTTTCTAAAACGATCGTCACCCTGACCTGTAGCGCAGCGAAAAGCTACGCAGTAAATTTATTTCAGGGTCTTTCTAACCTGGACCAATAATTATTATTTTTCAATAATAATTATTGGTCCAGAAACACAAGAGGCTGTATCATATTTATAAATTCTATCCGAATTTGTCACGTTGAGCCTGTCGAAACGCTTTTAGCAAGTCCTTCGACAGGCTCAGGATGACAATTATTTATGATACAGCCTATTTCTATTTATGCCTTTATTAAGCCAATGCCTGTTCAATATCAGCTAAAATATCGTTGATATGCTCCAAACCAATTGATAAACGGATTGAACCTTGCTCAATACCAACTTCATTACGCTGTTCTTCGGTAAGTTTGCTGTGTGTACTGGTAGCAGGGTGTGTTGCAATGGAACGGGTATCGGCCAAATTTGCGGAGATAGAGAACATTTGCAGACCGTCCATAAATTTACGTGCAGCATCAATACCGCCTTCAACCACAATGGTTACAATACCACCACCCTGTTTCATTTGCTTCTTGGCAATATCGTACTGCGGGTGCGAGGGTAAAAACGGATACTTTACCAGTTTAATTTTCGGGTGTTTTTCTAAATATTCTGCAACTTTTAAAGCATTTTCACAATGGCGGTCCATACGGATGGCCAAAGTTTCTAAACTTTTAGATAGAATCCATGCGTTAAAAGGCGATAATGCCGTACTTAATCGGCTGTTGCAGATATGGTGTAGCAAAACAATTATCAATAACCAGTAATACCTTGTGTTTTTTAGCCAGATCGCCCAAAAATTCCAGATCGATAATGTCGATGCCAGGATTAGATGGCGTTTCTACAAAAATCATTTTGGTATTGGGTTTAATCAAAGCTTCCCAATCCTGTGGTTTATCCAGATCTGCATAATCGAAAGTTACGCCCCAGTTAGAAAAAACATTGGTTAATAATTGATGTGTAGAACCAAAAACTGATCTGCTCGAAACCAAATGGTCGCCATTTTTTAAAAATGCACCAAATGTGGTAAAAATCGCAGCCATTCCAGTTGCAGTGGCAAAACCATCTTCGGCACCTTCTAAGAGGCACATTTTTTCGATAAACTCTGATGTATTTGGATTTGAATAACGGCTATAAACATTCCCTTCCTTTTCGTTAGCAAACAAAGCACGCATTTCTTCCGCATCTTCAAACTTATAACTCGAAGTAAGGTAAATTGGCGATGAATGCTCTTTATGTAAACTGCGTTCGGTTTGAGTGCGTATGGCTATGGTTTCAAAATTTTCGGATTTCATTTTTAAGTATCAAGATTTGAGTATCAAGAGATGGGTATCAAGATTTGAGTATCAAGTATCAAGATGTGGTGTGAGAATAAAGTCGTCATCATAAATTTTAAGATGTGCTTCTCGATACTTGCTACTTGGTACTTTATACTTCTCTTTTGTTTATTTTGTAAGTAAAATTAATCGTTGCAGAGCGGCCTAAAATATTCGATACAGAGCAATATTTATCGAAAGTCATGGCTAAAGCGCGCTCAACCTTTTGAATGCTTAAATCGCCAAATAAATCGAAGTGAATATCGATTACATCAAAAATCGGTGGCATTTCTTCCTCTTTTCTGGTCGCATTTATAGCGATTTTAATATCATCAAGTGGTTCCTTCTGCTTGGTTAATACATTTACCATATCAATGCCGCTGCAGCCACCCAATCCAATCAGTAACATCTCCATCGGTCTGAAACCTTTTCCTTCGCCACCAATGGCAGCTTTTGCGTCCAACTCCACAGTAAAACCGCTCTCGTTTTCTGCTTCAAAATTAAATTTACCGCTCTTGCGGATTAGATTTATGTTCATCTTGTTAGTATCGAGTATTTAGTATCAAGAATCAAGACGCATTTGCTTTAGTCTTTCTGCTTTAACCTTTAAGCTCTATTTAAATATTATAATAAACTAAGTTATTTTTTTCCAGTTCTGGCAACTTAACCGGATGGTTAAAAAGTGCAAAAACCGACGAACCGCTACCACTCATTAAAGCGAATGTTGCGCCTGCATCGTATAAACTGGTTTTTATTTGACGAATTTGGGGATACTTTGCGAATACCGATAGTTCGAAATCGTTGATAACCTTATTTTTCCATGTTGTTGAATGCAAATGTATAATTTCTTTTAACGATTGCAAAGGTTTTTGCGGTTTTACATGCGCATAAGCATCGGCCGTACTTACATGTACAGGCGGTTTTACCAAAACTTTAAACCAGGCTGACAAATCTATTTCACACTTTTCAAATTCATCACCTTTATTAAATGCATAAACGGGTTTGTTCTCTATAAAAAAAGCACAGTCTGCCCCTAGCTGGCGGGCATAACCTTCCATCTTATCAACAGACATCCCCAAAGTGAATTTCTCATTTAATAATTTGATCAAGAAAGCACAATCTGCCGATCCGCCACCCAAACCTGCACCAACTGGAATATTTTTCAATAAATTGATCTGTTGCGCCGGAATATCAAAATCTTTCTTTACCAATTGATAAGCTTTAAAACACAGGTTATCGTTCGGGTCGCCAGGAATATCAATCCCATGAATTTTGCACAAAGTTACCTCTGCATCGGTAATTTCGACCGAATCTTTAATATTGATCGGATAAAAAACGGTTTCGAGGTTGTGGTAACCATCAGCACGTTTTTCGGTGATGTTTAAGCCTAGATTTATTTTTGCGTTGGGAAAAGATAGCATGTTAGTCCTGAGTCGTGAGTCTTAAGTCGTGAGTCCATGGTGCCGAAACCATTGGGCGGTTCTAACTGCAAACATACAAAAGTGTTTTTTACTGGGTTATGTTTCTTTGCATTTTATATAGCCGGGCTTTTTTGGAGCGCAATTGTGGTGGTTTATCGCCTACTTTGTTCCCGTGTTCCGCTTTTACGCTTTCCCGAAAGTTCGGGATTCCTCCTCGCTGCAGGGTAACACTGCAC
>NZ_JBFTRT010000231.1:0-7508 GCF_056399685.1 Pedobacter sp. 01N416 | reverse complement strand
CAACGTACACTTGTTATTACAATAACCAAGTATAATTTAACAGCACAAATAATGAAACATATTTCTGGTAGTTTATGCCGTATTAAAGTAGCGCTGGCATGCTTAATTTTATCTTCTGCAAGTGCTGCCATAGCGCAACAACAGCAAAGCCTACCCGTTATCCAGCAGGTTAAATTTAAAAAAGATACCACAAGTATTATCAGCTTTGGAGCAAAGGGTGATGGGATTACCTTAAATACGCAAAGCATCAATAAAACCATAGCCAGTGTAAGCCAGAAAGGTGGTGGTGTGGTTTTAATTCCATCAGGCTTGTGGTTAACTGGTCCTATTGAGTTAAAAAGTAATGTAAACCTACACCTTAAACGCGATGCAATCCTTCAGTTTACCGACGACTTTAACCAATACAAATTGGTACAGGGAAATTGGGAAGGTCAACCAGCGTGGAGAAACCAGAGTCCGATTTCGGGTGTTAACCTCGAAAATATAGCCATTACCGGAACGGGGATTATCGACGGGAACGGTGGTGCCTGGCGCATGGTTAAAAAAGATAAATTGACCGAAACACAGTGGAAAACCTTGGTGGCATCTGGTGGCGTAGTGAGGGCTGACGGAAAAATGTGGTACCCATCTGAGAAAACCGTTAAAGGTTCGAATACCAAAAATGCCGGCGTAATTGAGGCTGGTAAAACAGCAGCCGATTATGAAGATATAAAAGATTTTCTTCGCCCGAATCTGTTGGTTTTAACAGGTTGCAAAAAAATTCTTTTAGAAGGTGTTACCTTTCAAAATTCACCGGCATGGAATTTACATCCCTTACTCTGCGAGGATTTGACCTTAAGAAACTTACAAGTAAAAAACCCCTGGTTTGCACAGAATGGTGATGGTGTTGATGTAGAATCGTGCAAAAACGTATTGATTGAAGGCAGCACTTTCGATGTGGGTGATGATGGGATCTGTATTAAATCGGGAAGAGATGAAGCGGGCCGCAAACGTGGCGTACCTACAGAAAATGTAATTATTCGGAATAATGTGGTTTACCATGCCCATGGTGGTTTTGTAATCGGAAGCGAGATGAGTGGCGGTGCGAAAAATATCTGGGTGTACGACTGTTCTTTTATCGGCACCGATATTGGCCTGCGTTTTAAAACTACCCGCGGCCGTGGTGGTGTGGTAGAAAATATTTACATCAACAACATCAACATGATCGATATTCCAGGCGAAGCGATTCTGTTTGATATGTATTATGCTGCGGTTGATCCGGTTCCTTTGGCAGGCGAAAAACGCGAAGCCATTAAAACGGTAACGGTTCCGGTAACCGAAGCGACCCCTCAGTTCAGAAACTTTTACATTAAAGATGTGGTAGCCAATGGCGCTGAGAAAGCCATATTTTTCAGGGGACTGCCAGAAATGAACATCAAAGATATCCACCTGGAAAACGTAACCATAAAAGCGAAGAAAGGCATTGAAATTATTGAAGCCGCTGGCATTTTCCTTAAAAATATAAACGTAATTACAGAAGACACCAGTCCGGTTGTAATGATCCAGAACAGTTCCAACATCAATATCAGTAACTTAAAATACCCTGACAACAGCAAGGTTTTGTTTGACGTATCGGGAGAAAAAACAAAAGGTGTAAAAATTAGCAGAACAGATGTTTCTAAAGCAAAAATGGCCTCACTTTTAGGTATAGAGGTAGATAAAAAAGCACTGGAAATTTCAAAATAACAAACATGAAGAGATCAATTCTATATACAGCAGCTGCGCTCATCGGTTTTTCTATTTTAACACAAAGTGGATTTGCCCAAAAGAAATTGTCAGAACAGTTAACCCTAACAGCGATGGAAAAACTGTTTCAGGATACTACACTGTTAAAAGGTGCCAAAGGCCCTAAATGGACCTACGACATGGGCGTGGTACTGGAAGGTGCCGCAACTGTTTGGCGGAATACCGGCGATGGGAAATATTTCAAGTACATCCAAAGCTCAATGGATGCCTATTTGGATAAGGAAGGAAATATCAATACGTATAAACCTGACGATTTTAATATCGACAACATTAAAAATGGCCGTTCGTTATTATTGTTATATAAGGTTACCGGACAACAAAAATACCTGTTAGCAGCAACTAAATTATACGATCAGCTGCAAAAACAGCCACGTACCCAGGAAGGTGGCTTTTGGCACAAGAAAATTTATCCCAATCAAATGTGGTTGGATGGCTTATACATGGGCGAACCGTTTTATGCGGAGTATGCCAAGCTGATGAAAAAAGATGCAGCTTTCGACGACATTGCCAAGCAGTTTATCCTGATGGAGAAAAATGCCCGCGATGCTAAAACAGGATTACTTTATCACGGTTATGATGAGAGCAGAGCAGAACAATGGGCCGATAAAAAAACAGGTCGCTCAGCAAATTTCTGGGGCAGGGCAATGGGTTGGTACATTATGGCTTTGGTAGATGTGCTGGATAATTTTCCGGCCAATCATCCACAAAGGAAAGAATTAATAGCCATTTTAAACCGTACAGCAACTGCTGCAGTAAAATACCAGGATGCGAAATCGGGTGTTTGGTTCGATATTTTAGATATGCCAACCAGAAAAGGAAATTACCTCGAAAGTTCTGCGTCGAGCATGTTTGTATATGGATTAGCCAAAGGTGTACGTAAAGGTTGGTTGGCACCATCATTTATGGCCGCTGCAAATAAAGGTTACGCAGGCTTAAAGAAAGAATTTGTTGAACAAGCAGGAGCAGAAAGAATAAACCTGACCAAAACCGTTTCGGTATCAGGATTGGGTGGGAAACCTAAATACCGCGACGGAAGTTTCGACTATTACATTAGCGAAAAAGTAATCACCAACGATCCGAAAGGTGTAGGGGCGTTTATCTGCGCCGCTTCAGAAATGGAGATTGCTGCACTCCCTAAAACAGGTGAAGGTTTAACCGTTACGGTTGATAATTTTTTCAATAACGAGTATATGACCGGCCCAACCGGCGATAAAATTCCCTTTCATTACGTATGGGAAGAAGATGATAATAACGGTTTTTCATTATTCGGTAAAGTATTTAATGATGCAGGCGTTAAAACCGCTACCCTTAAAACAGCACCAACAACAGCAAACTTAAAAGGAAGTAACATTTACATTATTGTAGATCCTGATACGGAAAAAGAAACAGCAAACCCGAATTTCATGACTGCCGCACATGCCAAACAGGTTAGCGAATGGGTTAAAGCGGGTGGCGTATTGGTATTGTTATTAAATGATGTTGGCAATTGTGAAATTTCGAAATTCAACGTATTACCAGAAACCTTCGGCATTCATTTTAACGAAGATAGCCGCAATAAGGTTCAAGGCTCAAATTTTGAGCAGGGCGCAGTAAAAATTCCTGTCGGAAATTCAATTTTTAAAACAGCTAAAAAGGTTTACATCAAAGAAATTTCGACGATAGTAGCAAAAAGCCCTGCCGTTTCGGCCTTAAAGGATAATGGTGATGTACTTATTGCAACAGCAAAATATGGTAAGGGAACTGTTTTCGCGGTAGGTGATCCGTGGTTTTACAACGAATATATCGATGGCCGAAAATTGCCTGCAGATTTTGAAAACTTTAAGGCAACGAACGATTTGGTAAAATGGTTGATTAAACAGGTTCCGGGTAAAAAGTAGGTTTTAACCGCAGATAAATAAAATATTAGCCACGGAAACGCGGAAGCACGGAAAAAGAATTAAGTGGTGATCTGTGGGGACACAGACCACGGAAGTCGTTCCAGGTAAAATTAACCACAGATGAAAAAAATGAACACAGATAACGAAATAGAACTGTCATCCTGAGCCTGTCGAAGAACTTGCTAAAATTACGGCAAATAGCAATTCAACAAGCTCAACGTGACAGATTGGAATAAAAAAGTTCTCCGTGTTAATCCGTGCTTCCGTGGCAATAAACTAACAAACAACAATGATGAAAATAAAAATATTGTTAACCCTGATCTGTATAAGCTTAATGTTATCGTGTTATGCGCAGCAGCCTACCGATTCTACTGCAGAAAAAATGCTTGTATATCAACTCGGCAATGGTGGTTGGCCTAAGCAGTTGGAAGATAAAAGCGTGGTTAACTATGGGGCAACCTTAACGCCCGAGCTTTTGGCTAAGATAAAAGCAACTAAAGATTTGCATGCCACATTCGATAATAAAGCCACCAGCAGAGAAGTGGTATATCTGGTTCAAGCTTATAAAAAAACACAAAACAAGGCTTATTTAGCGGCAGCTGAAAAAGGATTGGATTATATTTTAGCTGCTCAATATGCCAATGGTGGCTGGCCACAGTATTATCCTGATAAAACTTTATACCGTTCAGAAATTACTTACAATGATGATGCAATGATTAATGTATTGAACATTCTACAGGATATTGCAACTCAAAAAAATGATTTTGAGGTCGTGAATCCAGCCTACATCAAAAAAGCCGAGAAAGCCATTGCAAATGGTATCAATTGTATTATCAAAACGCAGGTAAAACAAAATGGAACTTTAACCATCTGGGCTGCACAATACGATAAAGACTCGATGTTACCTGCAAAAGCAAGGGCATTTGAGCCTGCCTCGTTAAGTACAAGTGAATCGGCAGGTATTGTCCGTTTTTTAATTAGGCTTAAAAACCCATCACCAGAAGTGAAAAATGCAGTTGCTGCAGCGGTGAAATGGTTCGATACCTATAAAATAGCTGGCTACCGCTTTGATCGGAACAAAAATATTTCAGCTTTGGTTGCCGATAACACCAGCATGGCTTGGGCGCGTTTTTACGATATAGAGAAAAACACTCCGATTTTCGGCGATCGCGACAATACCATTAAAACAAAATTGGAAGAGTTAAGTCCTGAGCGGCGAAACGGTTATGCCTGGTATGGCAACTGGGGACAGAAATTAATTGAAAAGGAATACCCGAAGTGGTTAAGCACGAATGGGAAATAAATAATTATAAAAATCGCCATTGCGAGGCACGAAGCAATCTTACTACTATGGGTGGGAATTTCTACCGCTTTAAGATTGCTTCGTTCCTCGCAATGACGGAAATCGCAAGGATATGATTTTAAACAAAGAAAATTTAGCAAACATTAACAGCGACAAGGTTACCAAACCAAGCGCCGAAATTTTGGCTTTACCAGAAAAAGTAATCCAGTTTGGAACTGGTGTTTTATTACGTGGTTTACCAGATTATTTTATTGATAAGGCCAACCAGAAAGGTATTTTTAATGGGCGTATTTTAGTAGTCAAATCTACTTCAAAAGGTGGTGCCGATGCATTTTCGAAACAGGATAATTTATACACACTTTGTGTAAAAGGTATCGAAGATGGTGTTAATGTTGAAGAAAATTCAATCAACTCATCAATCAGCCGTGTTTTATCGGCTTCGCAAGATTGGACCGAAATTTTAAAAGCTGCCCACCAGCCAGAAATGCAGGTCGTAATTTCTAACACTACTGAAGTTGGGATTGTTAAAAGCGAAGATAAAATAACTGATAATCCACCACAATCGTATCCAGGGAAACTATTGGCATTCTTGCACGAAAGATATACTGCTTTTAACGGCTCGGCCGAAAGCGGAATGGTGATTGTACCTACAGAATTAATCAGTGATAATGCTGATAAATTGAAAGAAATTTTATTAGATCTGGCCATCCAGAACAAATTGGGCTGGGATTTCGAAAACTGGTTAAAAACAGCCAATCATTTCTGCAAAACTTTGGTCGATAGGATTGTTCCGGGAAAACTTCCTGAGGCTGAACAAAAAGCGATTGAAAGTGAACTGGGCTATGCAGATGAACTCATGATTATGGCCGAGCCCTTCAGGCTTTGGGCTATCGAATCTTCAAGCGAAAAAGTGAAGGAGATTTTATCTTTTGAAAAGGCTGATAAAGGGGTTTTTATTGTTCCATCGATCGATAAATTTAAAGAGCTAAAACTCCGGTTACTTAACGGTACGCACACCATTAGCTGTGGATTGGCCATTTTAGCGGGCTTTAATACCGTAAAAGAGGCTATGGCGAATGAAGATTTTTCAGCCAATGTATTAAAATTGATGAAAGATGAAATTGCCCCTGTTGTGGTAAACGAAGATATTACCTATGATGAAGCGATTGCCTTTGCAGAAAGCGTAATTGATCGTTTTAGCAATCCATCCTTAGAGCACCAGTGGCAAGCCATAACGCTAAACTTCACCTCAAAAATGCAGATGCGTAACATGCCGTTAATCAGARGATATTACGCTTTAAACAATGAAGTACCTCAACTTACTGCTTTAGGTGTGGCAGCATATATTCTTTTCATGAATGTGAATAAAGATGGTGATACTTACACGGCCAGCGCAAACGGAAAAACCTTTCCGATACAGGATGAATTTGCAGAGATTCTATATGATTACTGGAAAAACCCTGAAACGGTTGTAGATAATACCCTTGGCGACAGACGTCTTTGGGATAAAAACTTGAATAATTACCCTGGCTTTAACGCGGCCGTAAAATCTTACGTTGATTTATTACAGAACAAGGGTGCAAAAGAAACTTTAAGTAACTTGCATTCAGAAAGAACAATTTAAAATGGTTACTAGAATTTTAAAAATCCATCCTAACGATAACGTACTTGTTGCCCTACAAAACCTGGCAAAAGGCGAAACCGTTATTTACGATGGGCAGGAATATATTTTACAGGATGATATCCAGGCTAAGCATAAGTTTTTTATGCAGGATATGAATGCGGGTGATCACATTATTATGTATGGTGTACTGGTAGGGAAAGCACAGCATTTTATCCTAAAAGGTGGTTTAATGGATACAGAAAACACTAAACATGCTTCTGATCCATATGAATTCCGTCCGTACCATTACGAATGGCATGCCCCTGATGTTTCTAAATTTGAAGGCAGAACCTTTAATGGTTATATCCGTAGTGATGGCCGCGTGGGAACTGCAAATTATTGGTTGTTTATTCCGACTGTTTTCTGCGAAAACCGCAATTTAGATGTGATCCGTGAAGCTTTGCACAATGAATTGGGTTATGCGGTAACCGATAAATACAAATCTTACGCCCATGAGCTGGTTGAGGCTTATAAAAACGGCGAAATCCTGGAAGAAGCTGATCCAAGTTCAATTGGAATTGCAAACCCGTCAGCCAACCGCGTTTTTAAAAATGTTGATGGCATTAAATTCTTAAATCACCAGGGTGGTTGCGGTGGTACCCGTCAGGATGCTGCTGTATTAAGTAAATTATTGGCTGCTTATGCCGATCATCCCAACGTTGCGGGTGTTACTGTATTGAGCCTTGGTTGCCAGAACTTACAGGTTAAAGATTTTATGGACGATTTAAAACACCGTAGTCCAAATTTTGATAAACCTTTATTCATTTTTGAGCAGCAACAATCGCAAAGTGAAGAGCAATTGGTTAAAGAAGCGATTAGAAAAACTTTTATCGGTTTAACTGAGATCAATAAGATCGAACGCCAGCCTGCCCCTTTAAGC
>NZ_JBFTRT010000230.1:0-7545 GCF_056399685.1 Pedobacter sp. 01N416 | reverse complement strand
GTCTCGGAAGACTAAATTTAGAAAAATTTTAATGTATATGCAAATATTACAGAATAAAATTTCTAAATACGCAAAATTTTAATATGCAAACATAAGATTATTGCGACTTTCGCAAACTTTTATTTCGAGCCCACTTTGTTGTGCAAGGTTTCGGTTTTAAATTATAAAGTTTCATATGTTTTCATAACAGCGGGCAAATATTAAATATGTATCTGTTTTAGTCGTTAGCATGCTAACAAATCATTAAAATTTATTCATTATTTATTCTTGGTCTATTAACCAGTATTAGTCTGATAATGTGTCTTAAACAGCTATTTAATGATTAGTTTGTAGTTTCCTTTAAAACTAAAAAGCCTCCACGTTGTGGAGGCTCAAGAACCCAGTGGTTAAGCTGGGTGCACAGTATATCTTAAACTTTTAAATGGTTTCTTCTGAAATAAATTTTGCAGATGCAAAATCGCGGTTCATACGAGCGATGTTTTCTAAAGAGATTCCTTTAGGGCATTCGGCTTCGCAAGCACCAGTATTGGTACAGTTACCAAAACCTTCAGCATCCATTTGCGCAACCATGCTCTGCACCCTGCGATAACGCTCTGGCTGACCTTGTGGTAACAGTGCCAACTGAGAGATTTTAGCTGATACGAATAACATTGCTGAAGCATTTTTACAGGTTGCCACACAAGCACCGCAACCAATACAAGCTGCGGCTTCGAAAGCAGCATCTGCCTGCATTTTAGGGATTGGCAGGTTGTTCGCATCTTGCGCATTACCTGTGTTTACCGAAATAAAGCCACCTGCAGCAATAACTCTATCGAAAGCAGAACGATCTACGGTTAAATCTTTTACTACCGGAAAAGCTGCTGCTCTCCAAGGCTCAACAACAATGGTATCGCCATCTTTGAAAGAACGCATGTGCAACTGGCAGGTAGTAACCAAGTCTTTAGGTCCGTGCGGACGGCCGTTGATAAACATCGAGCACATTCCGCAGATCCCTTCGCGGCAATCGTGATCGAATACCACTGGCTCTTCGCCTTTATTAATTAATTGTTCGTTTAATACATCGAACATCTCTAAGAAAGACATATCCGGTGAAATATCGGCCAATTTATAATCTACCAAAGCACCTTTGGCATTGTTATTTTTTTGACGCCAAACTTTTAGCGTTAAGTTCATATTTCCTGTACTCATTGTATCTCAGATTTGAGATTTGAGACATTAGATGTGAGAGCCAAGATTTTCATCTCATGTCTCACATCTCACATCTCTTATCTATTTATAACTTCTTTGTGCTACTTTAATATTTTCAAACTTCAGCTCTTCTTTATGAAGTTCGAAGTTTACACCTTCTTTAAATTCCCAAGCGGCTACGTAAGCATAATTCTCATCATCACGTAGTGCTTCACCTTCTTCTGTCTGATACTCTTCACGGAAGTGACCGCCACAACTTTCGTTACGGTTTAACGCATCAATACACATCAACTCGCCTAACTCGATAAAATCAGCAACGCGGCCAGCTTTTTCCAATTCGGTGTTTAATTCATCAGCTGTTCCAGGTACACGAACATCGCTCCAGAATTCAGCACGTAAAGCTCTGATTTCCTGAATTGCTTCATTTAAACCTTTTTCGTTACGGGCCATACCACATTTCTCCCACATGATGTGGCCTAAACGTTTGTGGAAATGATCTACCGACTTAGTTCCTTTAATATTGATCAGTGTATTTAAAATACCAACTGCTCTTTCTTCAGCCTCTACAAAGGCAGGGTGATCAGTAGGAATTGCTTTTACCGAAATCTCTTTTGATAAGTAAGCACCAATGGTGTAAGGAAGAACGAAATAACCATCAGCTAAACCTTGCATCAAAGCAGATGCACCTAAACGGTTGGCCCCGTGATCTGAGAAGTTAGCCTCGCCAGTACAGTATAAACCAGGTACCGATGTCATTAAGTTATAATCAACCCATAAACCACCCATGGTATAGTGAACCGCAGGATAAATACGCATTGGTGTTTCGTAAGGATTTTCACCGGTAATCTGCGCGTACATATCGAACAGGTTACCATATTTTTCCTTAATTACTGCAGTACCTAAGCGCATACAGGTTTCTTTATCAGGATTGTGGTTACCGGCTTTAGAAGCTTCGATTTTTCCGTAACGTTCTGTATTGGCTTTAAAATCTAAGTATACTGCTAACTTGGAAGCGCCTACTCCATAACCTGCATCACAACGCTCTTTCGCAGCACGGGAGGCCACATCACGAGGAACTAAGTTACCAAAAGCAGGGTAACGGCGCTCTAAATAATAATCTCTTTCATCTTCAGGAATTTCTGAAGCTTTACGGTTATCATCTTTCTTTTTAGGAACCCAGATACGTCCATCGTTACGCAACGACTCAGACATTAGGGTTAATTTAGACTGGTGATCGCCAGAAACCGGGATACAAGTTGGGTGGATCTGCGTGTAGCATGGGTTTGCAAAATAAGCACCTTGTTTGTGTGCTTTCCATGCTGCAGTAACATTACTTCCCATCGCGTTGGTAGAAAGATAGAATACGTTGCCGTAACCACCTGTTCCCAATACCACTGCATGACCGAAATGACGCTCTATTTCTCCTGTAATTAAGTTACGTGCAATAATACCACGTGCTTTGCCATCGATTTTAACAACCTCAAGCATTTCGTGGCGGGTATACATTTCTACTTTACCCATACCAATCTGGCGTTCTAAAGCAGAATATGCGCCTAATAATAACTGTTGACCAGTTTGACCAGCTGCATAAAAAGTACGTTGTACCTGTGTACCACCGAATGAGCGGTTATCTAACAAACCACCATACTCACGTGCCAAAGGCACACCCTGAGCCACACACTGATCTATAATGTTGGCACTTACTTCGGCCAAACGATGCACATTGGCTTCGCGGGCACGATAATCGCCACCTTTAATCGTATCGTAAAAAAGGCGATAAACGCTATCACCATCATTCTGATAGTTTTTTGCTGCATTGATACCACCCTGAGCAGCAATTGAGTGTGCTCTACGTGGTGAATCCTGGAAGCAGAAACATTTTACTTTGTAACCCATTTCGGCCAAAGTAGCCGCTGCCGAAGCACCCGCTAAACCCGAACCTACTATGATTACTTCAATAGTTCTTTTGTTCGATGGGTTAACCAAAGGCACAGAAGACTTATATTTTGTCCATTTGCTGGTTAATTCGCCTTCTGGAATATTTGAATTAATATCTGACATATCTTTTGTGCTAAAAATTATTGAATAAGACCGAAATAAACTGCAATCGGCATGGCTGCGAAAAGGATCGAAATAATAACCGAATACCAAACGCCAGCTCCTTTAATTATACCGTTATATTTTGAGTGGTTCCATCCTAATGTTTGGAATGCGGAAGCAAAACCATGCAATAAGTGGTAGCATAAAGAAAACATAGCAAGAATATATACGACAACCCTTACCGGATCCTGAAATTTCTCTTTCATTACCGCATAAAGATCTTCATGTCCGTTGGCATCAACCGTTGGGATTCCTGTAAAACGGGAAACTACCCAAAAATCTTTCAGGTGAACCACCAGGAAAATCAGTAAAAGTGTACCCAATAAGCCCATAGAACGGCTGTACCATTTACTGTTTGCCTTACCATCGTTTACGGCATATTTAACTGGGCGTGCTTTTTGATTTTCCAACGTTAAACGCAACGCCTGAAAAATGTGCGCAAGCAAACCAATAAACAACACAATCTCGCCAGCCCGGATAATCCAGTTAGTGGCCATAAAATGTGCGCCTACGTTAAATGTTAAACCACCGTCGCTAATAAAAATTAAAGCATTAATACCGCAGTGTACAATTAAAAAAAGTATCAGGAACAAACCTGTAATACCCATGATGAATTTCTTCCCTATTGAAGAAGAAAATGCATTTCCGAAACCACTCATTTGATTAGGATTTATATCTAAATTTCTTGCAAAAGTATCTAATTATGAGTTTAATTTATAAACGAATATGACAAAACAACGATAAAACATTTATTTAGAAACATTCTAAAGCATATTCGGAAATAATTGAAAGAATATGGGAACATTTGTGGTTTCACTTACCAAATATTCGTCATTTCGAGGTACGAAGCAATCTCATTATGAAAGCCATAATAAACCAAAGTATAGGATTGCTTCGTCGTTCCTCCTCGCAATGACGATTTTTTGAGAATTTATTTTAGTTATGCAAACCCATATAACTAAGTTTTTCGTTATATTGCTCTATCAAATTATTAACATGAAAAAACAGCTCTATTTACTTACTTTATTAGCGGGCCTCTTCTCTTCCTGCGATCCAACTCCTGCTACTTTTAATCTCGAAACCAAAAACTTTGGCCCAAATGCCGTAATTACCATTCAAAGCGCTGAAAAGGGCGAAACACTGAAAGTTGAAAACATTACCAATAGCAATCAGACTTTTAAAATCAATATCCCAATAAAAGGCTATGCCACTTTAAGAACTGAAGATGGCAGTCGCACCGGAGAATATTACTTCTACCTTGATAAAGGCAGCTTCAAAGGCGTTCTTGATGGAAAAAATATCAATTCATATCCTTTAAAAAGCGTTCCAACTGAAGAGGGTGAGCAATTTATAAACTATTATAAGTTAAAAGACGGCATGAGTAAAAACCTACTTGATAGTTTGGACATTGCTGAATCGGAATTTGACCGAGCCACGCAAAGCAACATTATGGAAAAGGCCAAAAATGCAGACCGTTGGAGAGAGAAAAAAATCTTACTCCAATTGGATATCATAAAGGCCTTTGCTAAAAAGCACCCCGGTTCTGCGCACAGCCTCTTTTTATTGGAACAACTGGGCAGGGCAGATTCGGAGCCCAAAAATTATTTATCGATTTTTAACAGTTTAGATAAGGAAATCCAGGAAAGCAAAAAGGGTAAAAGTCTGTTAGAAGAGATTAAACAAGCTAACCAGATGATGGCGGGAAGTAAAATGCCTAATATTGAAGGAGAAAATCCAGATGGAAAAAAATTCGATCTAAGTATACTTAAAAAGGTAAACCTGGTTATATGCTGGACTTCTTACAGTGGGAAAAGCAGAAAAAACAACCAGGTATTGGTTGAACTCTACGAGAAGTATAAAAATAAAGATGTAGAATTTATCGGGGTATCGTTCGATAAGAAAAGAGACTGGTGGGTAAATGTGATCAAGGACGACCACCTTACCTGGCCACAATATTCAGATCTTCAGGGAGCGAAATCGCCCAATGCAAAGAACCTGAGCAATTATAATGTTACTTACTTCTTTTTAGTAGATAAAAACGGCACTGTATTAACCAACAATGATCTTTCTTTAGATTTTGTTGACAGTGAAATCAGCAAAAATTTGGCAGGCAGATAAATGTGAGGATCGACAATTCAAAAGTTGATTCCACAAAAAAAGTCCCGATTTGCATCGGGACTTTTTACGATTTATGTGTTTGAGTTTTCTTAAGCTACTTTAACATTTACCGCGTTTAGGCCTTTTCTACCTTCTTCTACATCGTAGTTTACGGTATCATTCTCGCGAATGTTATCGATTAAGCCTGAAGCATGAACAAAAATTTCGGCATCGCCATTAGATGGAGTGATAAATCCGAAACCTTTAGTTTCATTAAAAAATTTTACTGTTCCTTGTTGCATTGTATTGTATTTTAATTTGTTTCAAAGATAGAGTTAAATCCCTATAAATCAATTTTTTATTTTTTTATTATATAAATAACGCTAAATATATTGATAGTTTGCCCTTTAAGCCCGATTTAGCGGCCAGATTTAGTCTATCATTGCTCGATGTATTGCCCGGTTTTATCAATAAAGCACGTTCAAAACAGGCCTTTGCCTCCGCTTTTCTACCTGAAAAAAGCAAATACTACGCTAACATATAATTGCCGTCGTAATCAATACGGACTATCTGGAAAGAAATCAGGTTAAATTAACTATAAACCAGGTTTTCGTGCTGCTCATAATTTACCTTCAGATTTTCGGTAATTTTCACCACTAATGTTTCGTTTTCTTTACCATTATAACTTAAGATTAACAGATCACCAATGATTTCGTGTAAAATTAATTTCGGGCTGGTATAGGTGATCGATACCACATGCGCTGCTTTATTTAACAGATCTGAAGCATAAATATGTAATTCGGCCCAATCGAAAAGGATCGGGTGATCTTCTAAATCGCTTAAAACAGGCATTTTATTTGCTAAGGCCGCAATGCTGTTCATTACGGAGTACTGAAGCTTTTGGTGTAATGTATTTGCCTTTTCGCTGGCTTGCTGCATCTGAGAAAAGGTATGTGCGTGCTCATCTAAGTTGTATATTTTTGATCTTTTTTGAAATTCTTTGTAAGTATCGTGAAATATCCGTCTTTCAAAATCTGTTCTGCACATGAAATTGAAATATTGTTTTACGCTGAGGTTAATGCTAGCTAAAGCCATAATATTCGGTTTTTGTTGCTGATTCAAATATGGAACAATAAAAAAAATTAATTTATAGCGTATCGGTAAACGCTGATTATCAATCGGTAAATAGCGAAACTAAATCTTGATTATGAAAAACGGATGAATATTGGTTTGAGTACAGGGATTTGGCTGAACAGCCCGTTATTTAAGATATTTTAACATTTCGAGATTTCCTGAAGGGGGCAACTCGAGCGTAGTTGAAGGATAGTCTTTTTATTAGAAAATGTAACGGTAGTAGTTCTTGGCGGTTTGCAGTCCCGCCATTCGCTTTAGTCCCGATGAAACCTGTGAACAAGCAAGCACACCATAAAAAGAAGAAAACAGTTCTTAAATCGGGAGCTGCCGCTATTGTCGGGTTTAAGAACAAGGGGTTGTACACCCTGCAACCCCAAAAATGAAATGCTGTTGTGGCCAGCTAGCCCCGGTTGAAGCGATACCCTGCAGCAACGAGGTACGAGGCAGCAAAGCGTATAAGCGTAAAACGGGAACGCACTTATTGCTATGTACAAGCATTGCGCTTCAAACATGAAAATATTAAATTGGGTTTTTAAATGCGAAAATAATGATCTTCGACTACGCTCTCCACAGGAGTCCTTTGGACAGACTGACAACCATGGCGCTTAACTTAATGACCTGTGCCTCCTCTGTGGCTAAAAATACAACCTAATAGATTATAGGGCATACACTATTGAATTAGCTGCGCACAAAGCAACCAGTCGCCAATTTCATTTTTTTTAAAACAGTTTAATTTCCAACAGGTTATTAATATACAAAATAGGTATAACCAAAACTTTTACGATATGGAAACGAGAAACAACCATGGTTTAATCCAGGCTTTACTAGATTGCGCGCTAGCTTGCGAGCATTGTGCATCGTCCTGCTTAAAAGAAGAAGACATCAACATGATGATTGACTGTATTAAACTAGATCGGGATTGCGCAGATATCTGTACCCAGGCAGCCCGGTTATTGCAAAGAGATTCAATTATCGGGCATCAATATTTATTGCTCTGTGAAGAAATATGCAGGCTTTGTGCAGCCG
>NZ_JBFTRT010000229.1:0-7550 GCF_056399685.1 Pedobacter sp. 01N416 | reverse complement strand
GCGCTTACACTGCATTTATTGGCCGAAATTGTCGACTGTGCCAGTGCCGATTTCCAAACCCGCATTTCATCAAACTGGCCGTTAAAGCCTCTGTTGGCATCCCAGCTTCTCGAAATCTGTAATGTGCCATTAGCAGCGATAGTGCCCGAAGCACTCATGCTGGCATCTAAAGTGCCATTGATGTAGATTTTCATGGTCGAGCCATCGTATGTTGCCGCGATATGATACCAGGTATTGGCACTTAGCGCTGTAGCGGAGTTTAGCTTTTTAGGCGTTGCACCACCTGTGTTCAATACAAACTGCACTTTATTGTTGGCTAGAGAAGCATCACCCAAACGAAGTAAAGCCACATTGGCATCGCTCACTTCAATCCCCATAATGGTGGAGATATTTGGAGCAGTTGCTTTAAAAGCAGCTGGTTTAATCCATGCTTCGTAAGTTAAGCTGTTGCCTGCAAGATTGAACGTATTCGAATTTAAGTATTCATTAGTGCCGTCGAAAACCAATGAGCGGTTTCCAGCTACTGGTGGTGTACCTCCAGTACCATCAATACAGTTTGGTTTTACAGCAGTTGCAGCGCCATACAATACATTAGACATGGCAGATAATTTAGTTTGTGAGTTGTTGGCTACGTTATAAACCATGGCGCTGGCCAAACCATTATTTTTTACGTAAGTGGCTACAGCTGCCTGATCGCTATTGCCTAAATCGGTACCTAAACCCAATTTACTTTTCGGTACACCAGCATTAATGTATGGCTGTAAACGGCCGGCATAATCTGTTGAGAAGTAAGTTTGCTCAAATACATAATCTAAAATATCGCCCAGTTTTTGGTTGTTATAAGTAGAATTAAAATAATTGGCCTGATTAAATGCGGCCATGGTAATCAGCTTATCGGCACCCATGCGTGCCCGTAGTGCAGCAGCGGCCAGCACCAACGAGCCATCATTTGCGGTACAGGCAGAATACTCATCATCAATATCAATTCCATCTAAACCATATTGTTGTACGGCATTGGCACATTGAACGGCAAAAGCATCAGCCTGCGCATAAGCGGTAAAACAACCCCAGCCTGCATTCTGGTGATTCCCCAGCACATCGAGTACTACTTTTATGCCTAATGATTTGAGATAAGCCACCTTGCCCGAATTTAAGGTCTCTTGCACCTGTGGATTGAAATACAAAGTTGGTACGCCATTTACCGAATTGATATTGGCAGCAAAAATAACAGAAACGCCAAATAACTGACTAGCTGAAGTGCCGTAGGTATAACAACCCGGATTTACGAAATTGTTGCTGTTTACTTCTACATAGGCGGTCATGAATGGAGCAGTTAAGGCCAGGGCGGAGGCATTGGTAGCAGCTCTGGCGGTACCTTTGATGCTCAAAGTGTTGTCTTCTTTTTCAGAATTGGCTTTTTTACAAGCATACAACAGGGCGAAAGCTGTTAACAGCAATACGCCGAAAACGGTTAGTTTTCTCATAGGTTTAAAATTTTGGTTAGAAATTGGTTTGATATAAAAAAGGTAGGACAACTTTCGTTATCCTACCCGGTGGTATTTGTGTGTTAGAAGTTCGCTTTATTCACGTCCCACCATAGTCTGGTGCCACCGTTATCAGGGCCACCAAGCAAGGTTACGGCTTTACGTACCTCATCTTTATTTCCATTGCCGTATTCTGCTGTTGGATATGGCAATCTGCGAATCTGCAATTGGGTATTGATTGTACCGCCGCTATTGTTGTTGGCTACTGTAAACAGTTTTGGGTAACCTGTTCTGCGGAAATCAGCCCAGGCCTCAGCTCCGTCAGGAAAAATAGCTAACCATTTTTGCGTAATAATCCGCTCTAATTTCACTTCGTTAGATGCAGCCCCATCCCATTTAATGGTAATGGTGCTTAATGCGGCTGCATTGTTAGCTGGGTTTTTCGGATCTACATAAGCTGTTGGTTTGCTTACCGCATCGGCCAGGTAGCCACCAATACTAGCGTTCCATTGTTGCATTGATGTAGTTATACCTGTTTCATAATTACTTTGTGCATCTCCTGCACCCGTCCAACCGCGTAAAGCCGCTTCAGCTTTTAAAAACCAAACTTCAGCAGCCGTCATTAATATTTGTGGTGCTTTTTGTCCGATAGGTGATTTTGAATTGTCTGGTACAGAAGCATTTAAGCTCGAATAGGTTTTGTACCCAGCTTTGCCCAAACCGTTAAAAGAAGTATTCGCTCCCGATCTGATTCCTACATACTGTCCTGCAAAAAGAGGATCGGTAGCTGGTGTACAGTATATCGATAAACGTGGATCGGAATAACCAACCAGGTACGATTGTAATGCTGCGCCCATTGCATTATCGCCATCATAATTTACGGTTACATTCCAAAGGTCGTTATTTCTGTTTCCCGATTGCGCAACAGCCGCATTGTCACTTGGTACAGTCATTAATCCACCTGTTGCAGCCATTGCTTTTTCTGCCTGCAACTTTGCTGTAGCCGGATCAACTTTAACAATGCGCATGGCTAAACGTAACCTTAACGAATTGGCTAATTTAAGCCATTTTGCAACATCTCCTCCATAAACCAGATCGCCAGAATCGTAGTAGGCTTTTTTGCCAGGATTTGCTGTGATAAAAGCCTGCAGATTATTTGCCGCTGTATCAATCTGTTTAAAAAATTCGGTATAAACCGTTTTTTGGTCATCGTAAGCTTGCGAAATTAATGATTTACCTGCCTGTGTATAAGGAATCGGACCAAACTTATCGGTTACCCTATCCATCGCAATTACCTGTACTAAAAGCGATATACCCCATGATTCTGGCGCAGTTGCTTTTAAAGGCGATATGGCAATTTTAGAAATTGGCGCCATAACATTGGTATACTGATCGTTAAAACCGGTTTCATTCCAGCCATTATTAAGCGAATAGTTCATATTATTAATACCACCACCAAATGGTGTTGGAGCCATCATGTACCCACTAAAAGCATCGGAACTTAAATTCTGTGCAATTTGGTAGTTAGAAAATATATTTTGCTGAATAGGGCCAATTGCTGATCGCAATAAGGCTAAACTCTGCTCAGTAGTCGGTAAATTATCGTTGGTGTTAAAACTTTCAAAGTTCTTTTTACAGCCTTGGTTTAGGCCAGCAACGGCTAAAAGTAAAACTAAAGACAAGCCTTTAATTTTATGTTGAGATGAATGATATATCGATTTCATGTTTGTTCGGATTAAAATAAAACATTAAGGTTAAAACCAAAACTTCTGGTAACCGGTTGGTTAAAAACATCTATTCCTGATAAGCCGTTACCGGTAGACATGGTAACCTCCGGGTCGTAAGGTGCTTTTTTATAGAAATAGAAGAGGTTTCTACCAATTAATGAGAGGCGCATGCTTTTAAATGTTCCTTTTAAAGGTAAATTATAACCTATTGAAGCTTCGCGCAGGCGCACCACCGTAGCGCTATACACATACTCGCCGGTTACACCGTTTCTGTCACCTAAGAAAGAATAATAGCTTTGTGGGTTAATGGTCGCCGAAACTGCTTTTCCGCTGGCATCTACACCATCAATTTTAACACCGCCCTGCGCTCTTGCATCACCCGATGCTTTTGAAGCTCCTGCCTGGTCCATCAATGCTTCGGTTAGTGAAAGTACCTTGCCCCCAAACTTACCATCTACCAGGAAGCTTAAGCTAAAATCTTTGTAATTGAAACTGTTGTTCCAACCCAACTGAAATTTAGGGTTTGCATTTGCAATTAGGCTATAATCTGCACTTTTAACCGGAAAGTATGGGTTTGCAGCAGTTCCATCACCATTTAGTATGATACGGCCATTTGCATCTCTTTGTAAGGTGTAGCCATAAATATCACCATAAGATCCTCCTGCAGCTATACGCGAGATATATGCATTGTTTCCGCCACCTGTTAAATCGATCGAATTTAAACCTTGCGCCGCCGCTACATCAATAATTTTGTTTCTGTTCAACGATCCGTTAATGGATGTATTCCAGTTAAGGCCATCGCCTTTTAATACATCAGCCCCTAAAGTAAATTGTATGCCCTGATTTTGAACATCACCTGCATTTAAGTAGCCTGTTGCAACAAGTCCAGAAGGAGCTGGCTTAACAGGAATGTATTGGTTTTTGGTGTTTGTTTTATAATAGGTAAAGCTAAAGTTTAAACGGTTGGCTAGAAAACGCATATCAGTACCAATCTCGAAAGATTTTGTTCTTTCTGGTTTTAACTCAGCAAATGCCCTGTTGGTGTTGATGGTAAGTGCACCACCATTACCCAAAGTATTTTGGATAAAGGTTAAGTATGCTGGCACGGTGTTACCGACTTCTGCATAAGTACCTCTTATTTTGGCATAAGTAATCGCCTCTGGCAATTTAACCATTTGCGATACGATGAATGACAAACCTACCGATGGATAAAAATAAGAAACATTTGGGGTGAATGACAGGTTTGAAGACCAGTCGTTTCTACCTGTTAAAGTTAAAAATGCCCAATCTTTATAGGATAAATTCGCGTTTGCAAATACGGCTTGCAATTGGCTGTGGAAAGCATCATTTGCTTTTGTGGTGTTCAATACATCAGAGGTATAGGTGCCTGCTGTTGCCACAATGGTATTATTTGCTGTAAATAAATCAACTGCACTCAAATCGCCTGCTAAAGATAACCCCGTCGTTTTCTGATCGTTAATGCTACCGCCAATCAATCCGTTAATCTTAAAGTCAGAATCTTTCATTGGCACCGTAACGTTTAATATCGCATCGGCATATTTCTGAATGTAAGTTTGAGTATTCTGAGATAAGTATCCTCTACCGTTTGAGTTAAAGTTCCCGTTTATGCCCGAATAACGTCTGTTTTCGAAATCATCTGTAGTACGGTCAATATTTCCCCTTACCTGAAGATTTAACCATGGCGTAAACTCATATTTCACATTTCCACTTAATAAAAAGCGGTTTCTGATGGCGGTATTCGGATTAAGATTGGTTAAAAACCATGGGTTCTGGTTAATATCTGCAGAACCACCTAACCAGTTCTGGCGCGCAGTGCCTACATTTCCTGATAACAAATAATTGTCTTTGTACGGTGTAATATCAACTCCTCTTGGAAAAAGATAGAGACCAACCAACGGGTTGTTGTATAATCCAATTGATGGACTATTGTTTATACGTTGATTAATGTAACTTACATTTCCATCAACCGTTAATTTGTTGTTTAAAAACTTGGCTGTTTCGCGCAGGTTAATATTATGTCTGTTTAACTTGTTGCCTTCCTGTATACCACTTGCATAAGTATTGGCATAAGAAAAATAAGTTTGGGCAATTTCCGATCCGCCAGAAAAATTGATCGAATTGGTCGCATTTGTCCCGGTTTGGAAAAACTGATCGAGGTTATCAGTAGTGTTGTTAATTGCTGGTCCCCAGCTGTCTCTGGTTGCGGTAGATGCAGGGCCATAACTGTTTTGAAATTCGGGTTTGTATGCAATTTTATCAAAAGTTAAACTCGACGAAAAACCGATCTGTGTTTTGCCGGCTTTGCCTTGTTTGGTTGTGATTAAGATAACACCATTCTGTGCCTGGCTACCATAAAGGGCTGCCGCAGATGCGCCTTCCAGTACGGTTAAACTTTCGATATCATCGGGATTTAAGTTCGATATACCATCACCACCATCCTGGCCGCCACCAAAAACACTATTCTGCTGTGCATTGGCGTTACCGTTATTGCTGATTGGCACACCATCAATTACATACAGGGGCTGGTTGTTCCCGCTCACTGAACGGCTACCCCTTAATATTACTTTGGCCGAACCACCAACACCCGAAGAACTCGGACTAATCGTCATTCCGGCAACTTTACCATTTAACGAATTTACAAGGTTAGGACTTTTTACTTTATTCAATTCCTCTCCCGATACTTGTTGGGTGGTATAAGTCAAAGATTTCTCTGATCTTTTTACTCCTAGTGCTGTTACCACTACGGTTTCAAGGTTTTTAGCGTCAGGGGTTAAAGTTATATCAATGGTACTTTGCGTACCTACAGTAACTTCTTTGCTCTGGTAGCCGATAAACGAGAACACCAAAACATCGCCCGTTTTAGCCGTTATGCTATATTGGCCTGAAGTATTGGTTTGTGTGCCACCTTGCGCGCCCTTTATAGTAATGGTTACACCTGGTAAGGTAGCGCCTGTTTCATCTTTTACGGTTCCTTTAATCACATCCTGATAAACAGAATGGAAAGAAACTGCACGATTAAAATGATCGATTGGTGCAGCTGCATACAAGCCCGTGGATGCATAGAGCAAAAAGCACGTTAGCTGTAAAGATTTTTTCATATTCATTATGAATAATTTTGAATAAGTATTTGGTTAATTGTTTGCCGCCTTCAGGATTTCCATCCGTCCGGTTTTATAGTTAAGAGCATTTTGCTTACACAAATTGCCTACAAGGGAATTGAATTATTTTTAAATAATTTTTTTTGTTAGATTTTTTCGATCGTTTTAAATGTCTGCGTAGCCCAGCAACCCGCAGCTCCAACCAAGGCCGCATCTTCATTCAATTTCGAAATATGTATTGGAGAAGTGATGCCCTGCGAATGGAGGTATTTAATCACACCGGGAATAAAACGGCTCGATGCGTTGGCAATATTACCACCAATTACAATGGCTTCAGCCGCATTATCCTGTTGAAATTTTTTGAGGAAAAGCCCAAGGTTATGGCTAAACTCAGCAAATATTTTCCGCACGGTTTGGTTATCGTCGTAAAGTTTGGTCAGTTCTCTAACATTTAGAATATTAAATCCTGTGAGTTCGTAATAACGTTTTAAAAACCATCGTGTAGAAAGATAATCTTCTGTTATGCCATCTAAAAAAGGAGCACACCATAAATTGGCATCGTCAATTTTTCCCTGATTGTAAACGGCGCTTCCTAAACCTGTTCCCAATGTAATRCCAATCAGGTGCTGATAGACACCTGCCTCACCTGCAAACACTTCTCCAGCCAAAAAACAAACAGCATCGTTACTCATCAAAATCTGATCTCCACCAATCTGAAGTTCACTGGCCAGCATGTCTTTTACGTTTAGTCCATAAAAAGCGGCATATTTATCATTGCCTGCGATATAAGAGATACCATTGTCATAATCGAAAGGGCCTGGCATGGCAATACCCAAACGGCCAATTTGGATATCTACCTTTTTATAAGCTGCTTTAATTGCATTGCACCAGGTGTGGATAATCTGTCCTGTTGAGCCGTGAGAGTCAACCCGCTCGCGTGTATAGGAATTTTTTAGAATGTTCCGCTGCTGCATATCGAGTACTGCAGCTGTAATGTGCGAGCCGCCGATATCAATGCCCATCACATATTTGTTTTTATTCATTGTTTTCTGCTTCAATAGATCTATAAATGGCGTATGCCTTATTATGGCATCGAATGAAGAGTCCTTTTTTTGTTAAATTGCCYACAGTGGGAAGATTTTTTTATGAAATATTTTTTATTACCTTACATTTGATTCACCAAACTAACCAAGTTGAAAGCAGCTAAGCCAGATCTAGTC
>NZ_JBFTRT010000228.1:0-7558 GCF_056399685.1 Pedobacter sp. 01N416 | reverse complement strand
GTTTTTTGAATTTATTTATGGTTACCGCGACAGTTTTTAAGTAAAATATACTGAAAAGCATCATAAAATCGCGATAACCAAAAATTGATTTCTTATAATCAAAAGGGATGGCATTGAGGATAAACAGTTTCAATTCTACCTCACCAACCGGATCTTTAGTCACTTTATAAAAATGATTAACCGAGGTGATCATCTTCCGAACCTTTACCAATGCCTCTTTGGCATTTAGTTTTTTCAATTCCAGAATCTGTTCTTCCACATCGGCTTTAATCCTCTCCTTCCGATCTTCTAAATCGGTTTCATCTTCTAATAATTTGTAATGAAGATGCTCTGTAAGCACTTTATCTTTGGCCACCAAACGCAGCAATAGCTTGTCTTTTTCTTTGACAGGCAATTCTGTTATAGCAGTTTTTAGATCCTTGTGCTCCGATAACTTCATTTAAAAAGGGTTAGCCTTGATGTATTTTTCCCACTCCCATGCAGAGCGCATCATCTCATTGATATCAAGATTGGCTTTCCAGCCCAGTTCTTTATTCGATTTTTGAACGTCGCCATAAATCTGAACAATATCTCCTGCCCTTCTTGGACCGATTTTATACTCAAGCTTCTCTCCATTCACTTTTTCGAAAGCTGCAATAATTTCTAAAACTGAAGAGCCTTTACCGGTACCAATATTGAAAACATCGTAATTACCGTTAGGATTTCCTTCTTCCAGTTTCTTAATCGCTGCAACGTGTGCTTTTGCCAAATCAACCACATGGATATAATCGCGGATGGCAGAACCATCAGGAGTATTGTAATCGTCGCCATAAACCGTAATCGGACCACGTTTGCCAATAGCCGATTGGGTGATGAAAGGGACAAGATTGGCAGGAACACCATTAGGTAATTCGCCAATTAAAGCGGTTTCGTGTGCACCAACCGGGTTAAAATAACGCAAAGCGATTATATTTAAATCAGGTGTTACTGCAGCTGTTTCTGCTAATATTTCTTCGGCAATCTGCTTGGTATTTCCGTAAGGAGATTCAGCTTTCTGTACTGGTGCAGCCTCAGTTACTGGTAAAGTTTCTGGCTGACCATAAACGGTACAAGATGAAGAAAACACAAAATTTATCTTCCTGTTAAACGAAGTTAATAGGTTAATTAAACCGTAAAAATTGTTTTTATAATACTTTAAGGGTTGTTCTACCGATTCGCCAACAGCTTTTGACGCTGCAAAATGGATAATTCCATCAATATCGGTATGGTTTTCTGCAAATTCCTGAACTGCTCTATCATCCTGTAGATCGATTTCATGAAAATCGAACCATTTGCCAGTGATGGCATGAAGCTGGGTTAAAATTTTGATGTTCGAGTTAGAAAGGTTATCGACAATTACGACTTCGTATCCTGCGTTATGTAACTCTACTGCTGTGTGCGAACCTATGTATCCTGTTCCACCAGTAACTAATATTTTTGCCATTTTAACGGTTAAATGTGGTAAAATCTTTATGATCTATCTTCTCCAAAGCCTCTGCAGGCAATGATTTAAAATATTCGTATGTAATCTTCAATCCTTCAGCACGGCCAACTTTTGGCTCCCATCCTAATATCTCTCTCGCTTTGGTAATATCTGGTCTGCGCTGTTTAGGATCATCCTGAGGAAGTTCTTTATAAACAATTTTCTGCGTGGTGCCGGTAAGTTTGATAATTTCCTCGCAGAACTGCTTGATGGTGATTTCATCCGGATTACCAATGTTTACCGGCTGCGCATAATCACTCATCAATAAACGATAAATTCCTTCGATCAAGTCATCAACATAACAGAAAGAGCGTGTCTGACTTCCGTCGCCAAAGATAGTTAAATCTTCGCCTCTTAAAGCCTGTCCGATAAAAGCAGGTAAAACACGTCCATCGTTCAGGCGCATTCTAGGGCCATAAGTGTTAAATATCCTTACAATTCTGGTTTCTACACCATGAAAAGTATGGTAGGCCATGGTGATTGCTTCCTGAAAACGTTTGGCTTCATCGTAAACGCCACGCGGACCAACCGGATTTACGTTACCCCAATATTCCTCTGGCTGAGGATTCACATTTGGATCGCCATATACTTCTGAAGTTGAGGCAATCAGCATTCTTGCATTTTTATTTCTGGCAAGGCCTAAAAGATTATGGGTACCCAATGAACCTACTTTAAGTGTCTGGATCGGGATTTTAAGATAATCGATCGGACTTGCAGGTGAAGCAAAGTGTAAAATGTAGTGAAGTTTACCTGGAATATGTACAAATTTGGAAACATCGTGGTTATAAAACTCGAAATTCTCCAGCTTGAACAGGTGTTCGATATTTGCCATATCGCCTGTAATCAGGTTATCCATTCCGATAACGTGATAACCCTCTTTCACAAAACGATCACAAAGATGCGAACCTAAAAATCCGGCTGCACCTGTAATCAATATTCTCTTCTGACCCATTTTAATCTATTAGTTTTCTACCTATGCTGTTATAATAATAGCCAAGATCGATCATTTTTTGCAAATCGTACAAATTTCGACCGTCGAAAACCACTTTATTTTTTAAGATGTTGTCGATTTTCTCAAAATCAGGGTTACGGAAAACCGACCATTCTGTTGCAATCAACAGGGCGTCAGCACCTTCTAAAGCTTCGTATTGGTTTTTAGCATAATTTACCTGATCGCCAATAACATTTTTAACATTGGCCATTGCCTCCGGATCGAACACGGCAACGGTTGCGCCGTTCTTAACCAGCGCATTAATAATATATAAGGCCGGTGCCTCACGGATATCATCGGTTTCTGGTTTAAAAGCAAGTCCCCAAAGTGCAAAATGTTTGCCCTTGATATCACCTTTATAGTATTTAAGCACTTTGTCAACCAGGATTGTTTTTTGTCTTTCATTAACCTCCATTACCGATTTCAGGATCTGAAAATCGTAGGCATAATCATCAGATGATTTTACCAGTGCCTGAACATCTTTAGGGAAACATGAACCGCCGTAACCTACCCCTGGAAAAAGGAAACGTTTACCGATACGGTCATCAGAGCCTATGCCCCTTCTTACCGAATCAACATCAGCACCTACGAGTTCGCAAAGGTTGGCAACCTCGTTCATGAAGGTAATTTTGGTGGCGAGGAAAGAGTTTGCCGCATATTTAGTCAATTCAGAAGAACGCTCATCCATAAAAAGAATCGGGTTCCCCTGACGTACATAAGGACCGTATAATTCAGCCATCAGCTTTTTCGCTCTTTCGCTTTTAGTTCCTAAAACCACGCGGTCAGGTTTCATAAAATCATCAACTGCTACACCCTCTCTTAAAAACTCGGGATTGGATACCACATCTACTTCAATCGAAGTATTTTCGGCAAAAACAGCCTTTACCTTATCGGCCGTTCCAACCGGAACAGTAGATTTATTTACGATGACCTTATACTCGGTAATCAGTTTTGAAATATCCTTTGCAGCGCCTAAAATATAAGAAAGATCAGCAGCACCATCTCCACCTGGAGGCGTTGGCAAAGCCATAAAAATAATCTGCGCATCTTTTACTGCATCTGCAAGATTTGTTGTAAAAGTCAACCTTTCCTGTTCTATATTTCTATGGAACAAAAGATCTAAACCAGGCTCGTAAATTGGTACTTCACCAGCCTRCATCTGCTTTACTTTCGCTTCATTAATGTCAACACATATTACATCATTTCCTGTTTCTGCTAAACAGGTTCCGGTAACTAAACCTACGTATCCGGTACCAATAACGGCTATCTTCATCTGTTATAATTTATTAAACAATATTAAATTGTTTTTTATCAGTTTTAATGAGCTCGCAAGCTCGGTTATTTTAGCTGCAATGAAGCAATCATAATCTGCCTATTTATTGTATTGAAAGATAGGCCAAACCGTGAGGACTCCATATATTTTTAAGCTTTTTAAATATATTCGTTTTATCTTGGCACGAAGATATGAAATTACACGAATGCTTTTGCTTTACATAATCGGAATTCGGCTTTACACTTTGCTTATCAGGATATTTTCATTATTCAATCCTAAAGCTAAACTGTTTATAAACGGCCGTAAAAATAGCTACACACAAATTGCTCAGAAAATTAATCCGAGCGAAAAACACATATGGTTTCATTTTGCTTCTTTGGGCGAATTTGAGCAGGGCCGGCCAGTTTTAGAAAAATTAAAAACCCTTTATCCTGCTAAGAAAATTGTAGTTACTTTTTTTTCGCCTTCAGGATACGAAATCAGGAAAAATTATGCCCTGGCAGATGTATTTTATCTCCCTATCGATACCGCAGCTAATGCCAAACGTTTTATAGCAAGCATTAATCCGGAAATGGCCATCTTCACCAAATACGAATTTTGGCATTTCTATTTTAAGCAATTAAAAGATCAGGGCATTCCTTTATATGTGATTTCTGGGATTTTTAGAGAAAGTCAGGCTTTTTTTAAATGGTACGGCGGCTTTTACCGCAATATTTTAAAATCTGTTACTTACTTTTTTGTGCAAAACAAAGAGAGCGAAAATCTTTTAAAGTCGATTGGGCTAAATAATGTAACCATAAATGGCGATACCCGTTTCGACCGTGTTTATGAAAATGCGCAATCTCCAAAACAGCTTAGCCTGATCGAAAGCTTTATCGGCAACTCTCCTACATTAGTTTGTGGAAGTACCTGGCCTGAAGATGAAAAAATATTATCGGCTTTACCTGGAAAATATCCTAACTGGAAGTTTATTATCGCGCCACACGAGATCCACGAAAGCCATATTGAAAGTATCGAGAAACAGTTTTCAGCTGGCAGTGTGCGGCTTTCAGTTTTCAGTGCTAAAGGGGAGACTCACAATTCTCAGATCTCAAATCTTAAATCTCAAATCTTAATAATCGACAACATCGGCATGCTTTCTTCTCTCTACCAATATGGAAACGTAGCCTATATTGGCGGCGGTTTTGGAACGGGAATACACAACACTTTAGAAGCTGCAGCGTTTGGTTTGCCTGTAATTTTCGGCCCGAAATACGATAAATTTCAGGAAGCCAAAGATCTAATTGCCATAGGTGCGGCCAAAAGCATTTCTACTGTTGAGGAATTAATCGGTGCTTTCGAGGATTTTGCCAAAAATGAAGATGCCGCAGCGCAGGCCAAAAGATATGTTACAGATAAAAAAGGGGCAACCGATCAGATTATTTCGATGATTACGAAATCAGATCAGCCTTAACAATTTCTTCCACAATCTGGGGAATACCCTGATCAATTGAAACCGTTATCACATCGTGTTCATCAGTATGAGGCTCTTCCAATGTTTCGAACTGGCTTTTTAATAAACTAGAAGGCATGTACTGATGAGATCGCTTAGCAATCCGATCGTGAATTAAATCGAAATTTCCTTTTAAATAAACAAAGCGGATTGATGTATTATCTGTTCTTAGCAAATCGCGGTAAGATCTTTTCAATGCAGAACAGGCAATAATGCATGTTGTACCATCAGCAACATGTTCGCGGCCAACTTTCGCAATCAATTGCAGCCAATCTAAACGATCTGCAYCCGTTAAAGGAATTCCTGCAGCCATTTTATCTACATTACGTTGCGAATGCAGGTTATCGCCATCTATAAATTCAGCATTTATTCTCGGGGCCAAAGCTTTACCAACTACTGTTTTACCACTTCCCGAAACGCCCATTAAAATAATAAAGCTCGCCATATTTAAACTATTTAACCATTCCGGCCAAAGCCTCGATAAACACCGGACTATCGTTTAAACTTTCTACCAACTGAACATGTTCACCACCCAAAGCCTTAAACTCTTCGTGATATTCTACCGTGATTTCGTAAAGCGTTTCTAGACAATCGGCCACAAAAGCAGGGCTAAAAACCAAAAGACGTTTTTTGCCTTCGCCAGCTAATTTCTTCAACACATCGGTAGTATAGGGTTGTACCCATGGCTCTTTCCCTAAGCGCGATTGGAAACAAACGGTATATTGATCTTTTGAGAGATTTAATTCTTTGGCAATTAATCTGGCCGTATCATGTCCTTGTGCAGAATAACAGAATTTATTGGTATCGTTTAATGTCTGACAGCAATCGGCGCTTTTCAAACAGTAACTTCCAGTATGATCGCATTTTAACAATTGACGTTCAGGTAAGCCATGGAAGCTGAACAACACGTGATCGTAGCTTTCTACCTGATGCTTTTTAGCATTTTCTGCAAAAACTTTAATCATCAGTTCGTTATCATGGAATGAATTAACAAATGATATTGGCGGAACCGTTGGCCATYTGCTCACCAGCTCCATTACCAGTTGCATTACCGAGCCGGTGCTTGCAGAGGCATATTGAGGAAACATCGGGATAACCTGAATGCTCTCTACCAAACCGGCTTTTAAATTGGCTAACGCCGATGCAACAGATGGGCTTTGGTAGCGCATGGCCAGCTCTACATGATAATCGTCTCCCAATCTTTCCTGCAGCATTTTAGCCTGTAGCCTGCTGTAATACAAAAGCGGTGAGCCATTTTCATTCCAGATTTCTTTATATAATTTTGCTGTTTTAGGGCTACGGAAAGGAACAATAATACCTTTAACCAATAATGTCCTGTTCAACTTAGGGATATCGATTACCCGCTCGTCCATTAAAAATTGATCTAAGTATTTTTTAACATCTGCCGTTGCCGGACTATCAGGTGTTCCTAAATTTACCAGTAAAATCCCCTTTTTGCTCATTTATAAAGAATATGTTTCGTGGCGCAAATATCGCCTTTTTATTGTTTTTTCCCTATGCTTAAAATGTGATTGCAAACATTTTTTAGTCAAAAAGTGTTATTTCATACTTCCACAAGCTATCGAGCAATAGCCTGCAAATTCATCAGCATGCTGTTTGATGTTACTATCTGGCAATTCGAACAAGTAAAATATTATTTGGAAATTAGTTAGTGTCGGATGGTAACATCCAACACCACGGATATTCATTCGGAACCAGAAAAGATTTGATTTTGCGTCAGATGTTACCATCTGAGACAACGACCTCGACTATCGCTTCATTTTATGCAGTTGCCACCAAGGCATACCTGGTTTTTGGTGATGTTCTAAATGATAGCCAAAAAAGTAACAGGTAATAAAGGCAACAAAATGATTTTTCTGTAAGGTAGAAGAATGATATTCATTATCGTGCTCCCCCTTATGCGGCAAATAGGTTCCGAAATAAAATAACTGAAAAGTGCTTAATAAGGATGGCAGTACCCAAAACAACAGCAGGTTCTTTTCATCAATCCAGATTTTCAACACATTATAAACTATGGCCATAATTACCAATTGAATTATCGTGATATAATTCAGCATGAAACGGAAATACCATTTCCAAAAGCCATACGGCGCAAAATCAGGATCTTCTTCACTGTGTACATGACGGTGGTGCTGGTGATGTTTCGCATACAAACGGTTATAAAAAAAACCTGCGTAGAGAAAAACGGAAAGATAGCCAATAAAATTATTTGTTTTTTGGTTTGGCGATATCGTTCCGTGCATCGCATCGTGGGCGGTAATAAACAAACCTGTATACAAA
>NZ_JBFTRT010000227.1:0-7583 GCF_056399685.1 Pedobacter sp. 01N416 | reverse complement strand
TCGTCGCTGTGTATTGCTCATTTTTATTTCAGAAATTTTTTCAAGTGGCGTATGAAAAAGCGAAATAAACCCGATGGCATCTTCCAATTGCAGGTAATTAGAATGGATTGGCAGTCTGGAAGTAAACTCGCCCTCTTGCAGATCGAAATAAACCTGGTCGTTTCGCCTTTTCTCATTAGGCGAGAAACCCAGAAAACGGGTAAGTTTTAATAAAAATGACAAATGAAAATTGGGATTGATCTCTTCAATTTCATCAAACCAGGCAATCGAATTAAAAATATAATCGAATAAACTCTCATCAGCTGATTGTTGCCTGATGCTTTTATATAGCACCTCATTTAAAAAAATAACGATACTGGTTTTAATCATATCGTAAGGAATGCTTTTAAAAACAGGTGTTTGCCGAACTTCAGATACCCTTTGAATATTGGTATTTGATTTATGATAAACCACCATATCCAACAAATGGAGCGATTGCAGCATGTTCATCTTAATCTTCGCTTTTGGCTTTTTAACACCATTAATTAGATAAGACTGCATGCCGAATTTATCAGTAAGCACCTGCACTACTACACTGCTTTCACTGTAATTGGTGGTCTTTAAAACAATGCCCCTAACTTTGTGCAACATCCGATTAAAACAATTTTTTCAAAAGTATGTTATTTGTGCAAATTTAATTGTGCAAAAAGTAATCACGTTTTACAAATAAGATTAGTTTTGCCGTTAATATTATTATTAAACTAAGCTGCACATGTGGGTTAAGCTATCGAGATTTATTCTTCAGAACCGTATCGCAATCATCGTATTTTTTTTATTAGGCACAATTTTCATGGCTTATCAGGCCAAAAATGTAAAACTCTCTTATACAGGGAGCAAAATCCTGCCCGTTACCGATAGTGCTTTTGTAAAATATAATGCCTTTAAAAAGACCTTTGGCGAAGATGGAAGTGTAATGGTGGTGGGAATACAATCGCCTGATATTTTTAAAAAAGAAGTTTACAACCAATGGGTCCAGCTTTCTAACGATATTCAGAAATTAAAAGGCATTAAGCAGGTTTTATCATCAGGAAGGATTTTTCAACTGGAAAAAGATACTGTAAACCAAAAATTTGTTTTAAAGCCGCTTCCTGGCGGTTTGGTTAAAACTGATGCTGAGATGGATTCGATCAAGAATACCATTTATAGCAATCCTTTTTTCGAAGGACTGGTTTACAACCGTCAGAATGCTACCTTAATGGCCATTACTTTTGATACCAAAATCTTAAATACTGCTGAGCGTAACCCTATTTTAAAAGAAATTGAAGCAAAAGCCAAAGCTTTCCAGGCCACAACAAAGATACAGGTGCATATTTCTGGCTTGCCTTATATCCGTACCGCGGTAAGTAAATTGGTAAGTAACGAATTCGTATTGTTTTTGGGCTTATCTATCTTGGTTTCTGCGCTAATCTTATTGTTTTTCTTCAAGAAATTTTATGCCGTATTCTTCCCTATTTTAGTGGTTGTGATGGGTGTTATCTGGAGTATAGGCACATTGGTACTATTTGGTTTCGAACTYACTATTTTAACAGGGCTGATTCCGCCGCTTATTGTAATTATTGGTATTCCAAACAGTATTTTATTGTTAAACAAATACCAGAATGAACTTAGAAAAGACGGCGATAAACAGCGTGCCTTAAGCGTAACCATAGAAAGAATTGCCATTACCACCCTAATTGCGAACATTACCGCAGCCATTGGATTTGGCGTATTGTATTTTACAGGAAGTGAGCTATTGATGCAATTTGGCAGTGTAGCCTCTATAAACGTAATGATTACCTGGTTAATGTGTTTATGTCTAATCCCAATTATCTTCAGTTATTTGCCAGCGCCTAAACTTAAGGCACAAAACCATGTTGAAGAAGGTTTTTTGCATAAATTATTAGTCAAAACCGATACACTGGTGCAGCACAAAAGTGGATTGATCTATATCGGAACGATTATCATATCCATCATTGCCTTTATCGGTGTGATGAAAATCAATGTTAATGGTTATRTAGTTGATGACCTGCCTAAAAACTCGGAGATTTTAACGGATTTAAAGTTCTTTGAGAAAAATTTTGAAGGTATTTTACCCTTAGAAGTAAGCGTAGATACGAAGAAAAAGAACGGCGTTTTCAATTTAACCAATCTGAAAAGAATGGAAAAACTGGAAAAAATGATTTCTTCCTATCCGGAGTTTTCGCGTTCCATTTCAGTAAATATGGGTTTAAAGTATGCCACCCAAGCATTTTACAATAACGATTCTACCTTTTTCCGCTTGCCAGATAATTTAGAAAAGAACTTTATCCTGGCCTACATCGCCAATGGTGGCAAAGGAAATGCAAGTTTGTTAACCAACTTTATCAGCAAGGGTAATCAAAGTACAAGGATCAGTTTTCAAATGGCTGATGTTGGCTCAAAACGTTTAGACGCCATTATGGCCAAATTAAAACCGCGGATCGACAGTATTTTGCCTCCATCTAAATTTGATGTAGAACTTACGGGATCGAGCATTATCTTTTCTAAAGGGACGGATTATATGTTAAAACATTTGGTTGAAAGTATAGCTCTCGCCATCGTATTGATCTCTCTTTTAAGGCTGATGCAGTTTAAGAGTTTAGGCATCATGTTTATTTCGCTGTTGCCCAACATTGTTCCACTAATTATTACCGCAGGGATTATGGGTTATTTTGGAATTTCCTTAAAACCTTCTACCATATTAATTTTTACCATCGCCTTTGGTTTAGCATCCGATCAGACCATTTATTTCTTAACCCGTTACCAACAGGAATTAAATCTGACCAATTTCAGCGTACCAAAAGTAATTACTGATACCATTACCGAAACAGGCGTGAGCATGACGCACATCGCTTTAATTTTATTCTTTGGCTTCGGAATTTTTACGGCATCTACTTTCGGAGGAACGGTAGTACTTGGCTTGCTCCTATCCATAACCTTATTGGTGGCTTTAATTTTCAATTTAACTTTATTACCCGCGCTGGTATTATGGCTAGATAAAAAGAAAGTAAGAAAGCTGGTATCTGATGAAGAATCGGCTAAAAATGCCGGTGAGTTTGACCATTAATTGAGTTTGGAGTTTTCAGTTAGCGGTTACAGAATAGATATCATTCATAGCCTTGGGTTTAAACCCAAGGCTATTTTTATAAAATCACCAAGCCCACATTCCAACCTAACCAACCTGTATATCTCGAATTATTAAAAGAGAAATCTTTATGTTTTTCCTGCAACAATCCAAACTCACCAATTTTGGTGTTTTGCCTGGTATAATACACATTAACCGATGGACCGCCCTGTATGGCCAGCCATTTATTTATCCTGATATTTATTGGCAGCTCAAATTTATTCAGTAGATTGAGGTAATCCCAGCTCCCTTGGTAAACATATTGGCTACTTATTTCGGGGTTTACTGAAACGCTTTTAAACAATTTCATTTCCTTGCCAAAACCTAAGCCTCCGGTATATATTTTTTCAGCTGATTTTTTGTTCGTGCCAAACATTAACATATTGTATAAACGTTTGCTGCCACCTTTATAAGCTACATTAAAATTAGTGCTTTCATTGGTGCTGAAACTAAATTTATGATAACCTTTTAATGCAATATTGATCAGCCCGATTGAATAGCCATCATTTTCGTTTGAAACATTTAATATCCCAACTTGGGCGCCTTTTAGGTTTTTGGCATAATTAATTGCGCCAATTTGCAATCCACTAGCAGTTTGTCCGGTAAAATTGGTGAGCACCGCAAGATTTACGCCACTGCTTTCTTTGTTGATATTGGCAATGCCACCAATCTGTATTCCACTTGTTCTACCGCTTACAACATTACCTCCGACTCCAATCTGAAAACCCTTGGTATCTTTGCTGACCAAGTTTAAAGCCCCAGTTTGAAAGCCCTTTAAGGTTCCGCCTATTGTATTAAGTCCTAATGAAAGTTGAATACCTTTCACATCTTGATTAACATGATTATAAATTCCACCTACTTGGAAACCCTCGAAACTCTTGCCTACGCGGTTATAAGCCAAGGCAATCTGAGCCGCCCGAACATCGCCTATCACATAATTAAACAGGCCGGCAATCTGCACTCCACGAACATCCCCCCCAACCAGATTAAAGGCCCCAGCAAATTGAAAATACTGCACATTACTCTTGTTAATATTAAAAATAAAACCAATTTCTCCTCCATCTACTCCTGCGCTATAAGCACCAATAACATTAAGCGAAAATTTGTTAACCACCTGACCGCTCAATGAGCCATGGGAATTTAAACTAGGAATAAGCGAAAACTGAAACGGGGCTTTTGAGATAAAACCACCGATATTGATCGACTGGATTTTTTGTTGTGCGGTAACCAAAGTATTGCCCAGCCAGGTATTTTCTACATCGCCCAAATTTCCGCTGATAAACCTTTCGCTTGGATTTTCTTTTCTATTGGTAATGTTCACCTCTGCCAAAAAATGGGTAACGGTAGACTTATAATTTTCTTTACTTACCGTTAGCGATATAGGCTGTGTAATGTTTTTTAACCGCATCGAAAAATAACCGTTCCCATCCGATATTTCTGAAACCAACAGGTTTCGTTCGTAAATACTGGCATCCTGGATTGGTTTATTGGTCTGTTTATCTACCACCTGGCCCGTAATGGTATAAAGTTCGGGGTTACCAACCGATTCATTAACCAATAAAACCAGTTCGAGCGGTGCATACCTGATAATCACAAAATTCCCCGATTGGCGGTATTCGAACCTATGATTTAATATTTTATCAAGCGTTTCCGCAATATTGAGGTTATTTTCGTGGATACTGATCAAACTATCAACCGGCAATATATTGCTGTTATAAGAAAACCTGAAGCCACCTTTCTCTTCTATCATCGCCAATACAACACTTAATTTTTGTCGCTCGATATTGAGTGAAATATTCCTTGACAAATTCGATTGAGCCCGCGCCAAGGAACAGAAAATAAAGAGAAAAAGAACAGTAATTTTGAGCGTACGCATTGATTATTATTTAAGTTTGATCATATCCTGCCTATACTCAACTTTGATTTTAAAAGTTTCAGCAATTACAGTCAGGATTTCCTTAAGCGATTCGTTTTTAAAAGTTGTGCTAATTGAAAGCACTTTTAATTCAGGATTTTCAATAACAATGTTGGCTTTAAATTTTTCATTAAGCACGGCAACGAGGTCGATAAGTGCTGTGCCATCACAAACCAATTCATTCGAATAATAGTAATTATACAACTTACCCTGATTTTCTCCTTTAGATAAATGCCGCTGATTTTGACTTAGCTCTACTTTCTCTCCAGCAGTTAAACGCACACTATCATTACGGTTGTTCACCTTAACGATCCCGCTTTCTACAATTACAACAACAGCTGCCCCATCGCTTTTCACATTAAACGCGGTGCCCACAACAGTTACCTGAACATCATTAACACTAATGATAAATGGTTTCGACTTATCGGCGCTTACTTTAAAAAAAGCTTCGCCCTTTAGTTTAACATCGCGGGTTTTATTAAAAAAACCTCCCACGAAAGAAAGTTCAGATTGTTTATTCAAAATTGCAGTAGAACCATCAGGCAACATTTGCGTTAAAGTATTTCCGCCACTATTTACGTTTATTTTATTGCCGATTAAATTGTTGTAGAAAAATAAGCCAGCACTAAAAAATATAAATACCACAGCCACCCAACGTAAAATAAATGTATAGCTGATTGTTTTTTTTTCAGTTTCTAAACGAGCATTTAACCGATCTAAAGCCTGATGCTCATCAATTTCGGGATCAATCTGCAGTTTGCTTTTCTCTAGTATCATCCTGAAATCTTCTAGCTGTTTCAAGTGGTCAGGATTTGATGCTGCCCACGCTTCAACCCGCTCGCTTTCGGACACAGTAGCCTCTCCAAGCAAGTATTTTGCAAGCAAATCATCGTTAATAGGTGTATAGTTTTTATCCATAAACTTATTTCAATAAAATAAAAATGAGGATCAAAAAATCTACTACCCTAAGGCGCAAAATCTTTAAGGCCTTCCCCATCTGGTTTTCTACCGTTTTGATAGAAATATTTAATGCATCGGCAATTTCCTGATATTTCATCTGATCGAACCTGCTCAACTGAAATACATTTCTGCATTTTTCAGGCAGCTCGTTTATTGCCGAATGGATATTCTTTTCCAGTTCTGTTGCCATGATTTCTGTATTTAAGTTTCCTGTATCGTTTTTCACAGCATCGGCATAATTAACCTTAAAATTCGATCTCACTTTCTGATGTTTCAAATAATTTAAACTTTCGTTGTGCACCGAACGATAAAGGAATGATTTCAAAAATCCATCTGTTTTAAGTTGTTCTCTTTTCGTCCAGATGCGTACAAATACATTCTGAACAATTTCTTCTGCATCATCTTTTTCTTTAATTATGGTAAAAGCATAGGCATGCAGGCTTTTGAAATGCTTTAAAAACACTTCGTCGAAAGCCTGTTTATTACCTCTTTTAATTAATCGGATAAGATTGGTGTCGTTACTTTTCATAAAGCTAAACCTGCAAGGTTTTTAAAACCTTACAGATTTCAGGTCAAATCTATGTTGTTAAAATCRATTTCAATTTACGCCTAATTATAATTTCTTTTAAAAAGCCCGGTATAATTTTATCCAGCACCACCAAAAAACGGTTTGCAAAACCTGGTATAATTTCTTTCTTGCCTTTCAGCATACCATCCATTGCTGTTTTGGCAACGTAATCGGCCTCTAAAATCGTCGCTTTTGCAAACCCCTTTAATTCATTGTTCATTACCAACAGCTCGGGTTTCGTATTAATGCCGCCAGGACTAAGCAAACTAATATGCACATTTGTACCGCTCAATTCGAGTTGCAAACAACGGGTAAAATAACCGATAAAAGATTTGGTTGCCCCATAAACCTGTTTTTTTGGAACGATAAAATGTCCGCCTAAACTGCCAACATTTAAAATATAGCTTGCTGTACTTTTATCGATATGGTTTAAAAATAACCGCGTAAGCAACACCGTATTAGTAATGTTGAGATCGATCTGTGTTCTATAAAAATCGACATTTTTATCTTCAAACCAACTCCAATTCCCTAAACCAGCATTATTGATCAAAACATTTACCTCGATCTTATTCGCCCTTAATTTTTCAAAAATTTCGCTTGCGGAGGTATTTTTGGTCAAATCTATTTCGATACAGAACACCCTACTGTTAAAGTTTACACGCAGGTAATTTGCTAAATATTCCAGTCCACTATTGGGTAGCGAAACCAATACCAAACCTAAACCACGTTTGGCCGATTCGATAGCGAAAGATTTCCCCAAACCCTCACTTGCGCCTGTAATCAATACTGTTAATTGTTTCATTTTTATACTTTTTATATATCGTCCCCGTTTGTAACGGGGATGCAGGAGAATGTCGATTTTATCGACTTTTGAATCACATAAAAGCTGTATAACACTAAATTCCATCCGATTTTGTCACATTGAGCTTGTCGAAATGCTTAGCAAAACATTTAAGCTAGTCCTTCGACAGGCTCAGGAT
>NZ_JBFTRT010000226.1:0-7605 GCF_056399685.1 Pedobacter sp. 01N416 | reverse complement strand
GCCTTACGCTTTAATTTCACTAACAAACCCTACAAAGCGCAAGTCGGTGCCAATGTATCTCAAATGCATTATGCAAAAAAAGGCATCATTACGGCCGAAATGGAATATATCGCCATTAGGGAAAACCAACAGATCGAACTGTTAAATGCGCAATTGGGCGATCAGCACGATGTAATGAACCACCAGCACCAAGGCAATAACTTTGGCGCAAATACACCAAAAGGCTACATCACACCCGAATTTGTAAGGGCAGAGGTAGCAGCTGGCAGGGCGGTAATTCCCTGCAATATCAATCACCCCGAACTCGAGCCCATGATTATTGGCCGAAACTTTCTGGTAAAAATTAACGCCAATATCGGTAACTCGGCCGTAACCTCTACCATCGAAGAAGAAGTAGAAAAAGCCGTTTGGGCCTGCCGTTGGGGGGCCGATACCATTATGGATTTATCAACAGGGAAAAATATCCACGAAACCCGCGAATGGATTATCCGCAATTCGCCTGTGCCCATTGGTACCGTTCCTATTTATCAGGCTCTAGAAAAAGTAAACGGAAAAGCCGAAGACCTCACCTGGGAAATCTTCCACGATACTTTAATTGAGCAGGCCGAACAGGGCGTAGATTATTTTACCATCCATGCCGGTGTACTGCTCCGTTATGTGCCTTTAACCGCTAAAAGGATTACAGGTATTGTTTCGCGTGGCGGATCCATTATGGCCAAATGGTGCCTAGCCCATCACAAAGAAAACTTTCTGTACACCCATTTTGAGGAGATCTGCGAAATTATGAAAGCGTATGATGTGGCCTTTTCGTTAGGTGATGGTTTAAGGCCTGGCTGTATTGCCGATGCAAATGATGCTGCACAGTTTTCGGAGCTCGAAACGCTTGGCGAACTCACTAAAATAGCCTGGAAACACGATGTACAAACGATTATAGAAGGTCCTGGGCATGTACCCATGCACCTGATTAAAGCCAATATGGAAAAACAGCTCGACCATTGTGGTGAAGCGCCATTTTACACTTTAGGCCCTTTAACTATCGATATTGCGCCAGGTTACGACCACATTACCTCAGCCATTGGCGCTGCCATGATCGGCTGGTTTGGCACAGCGATGCTCTGTTATGTAACCCCTAAAGAACACTTGGGCCTGCCAAACAAAAAAGATGTTAAAGACGGTGTAATTACCTATAAAATTGCCGCACATGCAGCCGATTTGGCCAAAGGCCATCCAGGTGCGCAATACCGTGACAATGCTTTAAGCAAGGCCAGGTTCGAATTTAGGTGGGAAGATCAGTTTAACCTCTCACTCGATCCAGATACCGCAAAAGAATTCCACGATGAAACCTTACCTGCAGAGGGTGCCAAGATTGCACATTTCTGTTCCATGTGCGGCCCGAATTTCTGCTCGATGAAAATTACGCAGGATGTGAGGGARTATGCCGCAAAACAAGGTGTGGAAGCAGAGGCGGCTTTAGCACAGGGCATGCAGGAAAAATCGAAAGAGTTTACCCAAAAAGGAAGCGAAATTTATTCTTAAACCGCTATGGAATTGATTGTAATTGCCAAGCCTACTATTTTTAAAGAAGAATGTCATCTTGTAAACCAGCTTTTCGAAGCCGGTTTACAGATTTTCCATTTGCGCAAGGAAAATGCCGATGAGGCCGGTTACCGTAAAATTGTGGAAGGGATTTTACCGGAATACCATCCCCGCATTGCTTTACACTATTTCCATGCGCTGGCAAACGATTATAACATTAATAGAATCCACCATACTGAAAGCTTTAGAAAAAATATTACGCCTAATACCCCGCCGCCACAAAAGCATATATGGAGCACATCTATTCATCAGTTATCAGCTATAGATCGCATTAGGCCATACCAGTACAGTTTTTATGGCCCGGTATTCAACAGCCTTTCCAAGCCAGGTTACATGGGGGTTATTCCTCCAGGTTTTCATTTAAACAAGCCTAACAGCAATACAAAATTAATCGCTTTGGGTGGTATTGGCTTCAACCAGATCGATCAGGTAAAAGAAATGAATTTCGATGGTATTGCGCTATTGGGCTGCATCTGGAACGATCCCGCTCAAGCTTTAATCAATTTTAAAAAAGCACAGCAACATTGCCTTGCTTACCATCAACCGTTTTAAAAACATCGCTATGATTTACCCATTACAATATATTTCGCAAGCACCCCGAACAGGTACCCATTTAGATGCCATTGAGCAGGTGCTCCAAGCTGGCGGAAAGTGGATCCAGCTGCGCATTAAAAACCAGGCCGAAGCCGAAATCCTGCCTTTTGCAAAAGCCGCGCAGGCGTTATGCGAAAAGTATGGTGCCAAACTTATCGTAAACGATTTTCCGCACCTGGCAAAAGCCGTAAATAGTTATGGCGTACACCTGGGCCTGCAGGATATGCCCATTTCCGAAGCCAGAAAAATTATCGGCAAACACCAGATTATCGGCGGTACAGCGAATACCTTCGAGCACATTTTGCAAAGGGTAGCAGAGGGTGCCGAGTATATTGGCCTTGGGCCCTTTAGGTTTACCCGGACCAAAGAAAACCTGAGCCCGGTTGTGGGCTTAGCGGGCTACCACAAACTAATGGAAAAAGTACGAAAAGCTGGAATTAACACCCCCATTATTGCCATAGGTGGCATTGAAGCAGCTGATATTCCTGCTATACTCGAAACTGGGATTTACGGAATCGCCATCTCGGCAGCGCTCACCAACCAAACACAAACGGCTGCGGTTATTGAAGAAATCAACAGCAAGTTCAGTATTCATTCGATTTAAAAATTACAGATATGTTAACCATAGCAGATCAAACCTTTAGCTCTCGTCTCTTTACCGGTACCGGAAAATTCAGTTCTGCCAAAGAGATGGAAAGTGCCTTAATTGCCTCGGCCTCCGAACTGGTTACCGTAGCGCTCAAACGTGTAGATTTAAAAGGCAAGGACGACGATATCCTTCATCACCTTAAATATCCGCACATCAATTTATTGCCCAATACCTCTGGTGTGCGCAATGCAAAAGAAGCCGTTTTTGCCGCTCAGCTGGCACGCGAAGCCTTAGAAACCAACTGGATCAAACTGGAAATCCATCCAGATCCGAAATACCTCATGCCAGATCCGATCGAAACCTTAAAAGCCACTGAAGAGCTGGTTAAACTCGGTTTTGTGGTTTTGCCTTATATCCATGCCGACCCGGTTTTATGTAAACGTTTGGAAGATGTGGGCACGGCAGCAGTAATGCCGCTGGGCTCCCCAATTGGCAGTAACAAGGGATTAAGAACGATCGATTTTTTAGAGATTATCATCAGCCAGAGCAGGGTCCCGGTAATTATTGATGCCGGGATAGGTGCGCCATCTGATGCAGCCAAAGCCATGGAAATTGGTGCTGATGCCGTTCTGGTGAACACCGCCATTGCCATAGCCAAAGATCCAACCAATATGGCTATTGCCTTTAAAATGGCTGTAGAAGCTGGCAGAATGGCTTTCGAGTCTAAACTAGGTGCTCAAACACACTATGCTGCAGCAAGCAGTCCACTAACCGCATTTTTAGATGAAGAGCTTTAACGAGGTATTCGAATCCCACAATTGGGACGATACTAAAGCCAGTATTTACGATAAAACAGCTGCAGATGTAGAACGGGCATTGCGCAATACTCAGCGCGATCTGGAAGATTTTAAAGCACTTATTTCTCCCGCAGCGCTGCCTTATCTCGAAGATATGGCGCAGCTTAGCCAGCGATTAACTTTAGACCGTTTCGGCCGGGTAATCCAGATGTATATCCCGCTTTACCTTTCCAACGAGTGCAATAATATCTGTACCTATTGTGGTTTCAGTTATGACAATAAAGTAAGGCGCAGAACGCTCAACCCAATGGAAATTATGCAGGAAGTTGCGGTAATTAAAGGAATGGGTTACGACCATGTTTTACTCGTTACCGGCGAAGCCAACCAGAGTGTGCACACCGATTACTTTAAAAAAGTATTAGACCTCATCAGCCCACATTTTGCCCATATATCCATGGAGGTGCAGCCTTTGGATGTAGCCGACTACGAAACCCTTATTCCGCACGGGTTAAATACCGTACTGGTTTACCAGGAAACCTACCACCAGGATGATTACCGGAAACACCATCCAAAAGGCAAAAAATCAAACTTTCTGTACCGCTTAGAAACGCCTGACCGTTTGGGGCAGGCCGGGATCCATAAAATGGGGCTTGGCGTATTAATCGGACTGGAAGACTGGCGTACAGATTCATTTTTTACGGCCCTGCACCTCTCTTACCTCGAAAAACAATATTGGCAAAGTAAATTCAGCATTTCTTTCCCCAGGCTGCGCCCCTTTAGCGGCGGTTTAGAACCTAAAGTAGTGATGAACGATAAGGAATTGGTGCAACTGATCTGTGCTTACCGCTTATTCAACAGTGAAGTAGAGCTGTCTATTTCTACCCGCGAAACCGTAGCTTTCAGAAACCAGGTGATTAAGTTGGGTATTACCGCTATTAGTGCCGGTTCTAAAACCAATCCAGGTGGTTACCAGGTAGAACCGCAATCTTTAGAGCAGTTCGAAATATCTGACGAGCGCTCGGCGCAGGAAATTGCAGCCATGATCAGAAAACAGGGTTATGAGCCCATTTGGAAAGATTGGGATATGAGTTTGATCCAAAAATCATGTTAATAAAAGAAGAACTGAACCGTTACAACCGGCAGATGATCCTGCCCGAACTGGGCCCCGCCGGACAGGAAAAGCTAAAAGCCGCCAAAGTATTGGTTATCGGCGCAGGTGGTTTGGGTTGCCCGGTATTGCAGTATTTGGCCGCAGCAGGCATAGGAACAATCGGCATTGTAGATGATGATGTGGTAGAATTGAGCAACCTGCACCGGCAAATTTTATATAACCATACCGATATTGGGCAACCTAAAGCAAAAATTGCCGCAGCAAAACTCCAATTGCTTAATCCGCATGTGGGCTTCAGCGCCTATCACGAACGTTTTAGGGCCGATAATGCGGTAAATATTTGCGAGGATTATGATCTGGTAGTCGATTGCTCGGATAATTTTACCACCCGCTACCTGGTGAACGATACCTGTGTGGCTTTAGGCAAAACACTTATTTTCGGTTCTATTTTACAGTTTGAAGGCCAGGTTGCGGTATTTAACCACCAGGGCGGTGCAAACTATAGAGACCTCTATACAGCACCACCAACTGAAAATATTAACTGTGTAGAGGGCGGGGTAATCGGCATTTTACCTGGCCTAATAGGCCTGTATATGGCCAATGAGGCCCTAAAATTAATCTGCGGCTTTGGCGAAATACTTGCAGGCAAACTGATGACTGTTAATGCATTGAACAATGCCCTGCTGGTATTTAAAATTGCCTCAAAAAAACCAACCGATACCGCAAAACCAGCGCCTGCCAAACCCGATAAAGCGCTACCAGAAATCGATAGCACAACATTAGATCGCTGGCTGGAAACCAATGCTGATGAAGTTTTTTTAATTGATGTACGCGAAAGCTACGAACATGAAGACGGCAATATTGGAGGCATCAACCTTTCACTGTACGAACTCAGGGAGTCGCTTGCAGCTATCCCAAAAAACAAAAAAGTAGTGTGTTATTGCCAAACCGGGCAAAGAAGCAAAATGGCAGTGCAGTTATTGGCGGGGGTTTATGAAGGAGAAGTATATAGTTTGAAGGAGGGGATGTAGTTCAGTTGAGAAAAGTCGTCATCTCGACGAAAGCAACGCGGAGCGGAGAGATCTTTAAACTAGAACTAATTTTTAACCACAGAGGGCACAAAGAAAGGCACAGAGGCCAGCAGAGCTGGGGATAAAGTTTTTTAATATATAAGTCTCTTCTAGGACGCTACCATTGCCAGGCTCCAATAGAAAAGTCGTCATCTCGACCAAAGCAACGCGGAGCGGAGAGATCTTTAAACTAGAACTAAAATTTTTAACCACAGAGGGCACAAAGAAAGGCACAGAGGCCAGCAGAGCTGGGGGTAAAGTTTTTTAATATATAAGTCTCTTCTATTACACTACCATTGCCAGGCTCCAATAGAAAGCTCGTCGTTTATCATATCTAAAAAACCATGTCATTCATATTGATTTTTATGAAATAAATTAACTCTCAAAATGACAAAACTGAAAAAAGCGCCCGTCATTTAACCACAAAGGCGCAAAGCAGGCGGAACTGGCTCATCATTTGGCGCGTCGCTTTTAAGGAATTTCACTAAAAATCGATAGAGAAACCTCCGCCAAGAACAAAACCTTTATCGAAATTTGGTGGAAGCTCGCCTGCAGTATACTTGATCGCAATCTTGGTTTTAGTGCCCGGACCTAAATTAATTTTAAGCAGCTTTTCTATCCTGATCATGTAAAAGTAATTCCAGTCTTTACCTGCGTTTTTCAACAATAAATTACGGTCGAGGTCGTAATACGAATCGAATAAAAAGGCGATCCGCTCATTTCCAGAAAGTATACCCGTTTCCCATTCAGCTTTAAGGTTTAACCTGTTCATAAATTTCGAGTCTTCAAGCAAAGGGGCAAGGCTGGTTTTATTCGCGCCGGTTACGTAATCATAACCGACAGATAAATCCAACTGCCTGGGATTGTTGTTTTTTGCCGCCCTTAACAAACCAAAAGGAAAATCGAGGATCGAACTCAGGTAAGAAGTGGAAACAGCAAGCTGCGGGCCAAATGCGAAATCGTAATTCCTGAAATCCTGGGTGGTTTCATGTTTCGCATGCAGGTTAAACGATAGCCACAAGGGCGAAGCTACCTGTGCGGCCTGATCACGTATTTGTTGAACAAGAGGGTCTTTTCCAGGAGGTAGTTCTGGGTCATCATCTGCCAGTGGATCTATCGTGCTACGCGGCCCAAGGTCTTTGCCTTTTACGTGAAACAGGGGCTGCCCCTCCAATTTAATTTCTGAAATYAGGCTGCTGTTTTTGTTTTTATCCTCAGCAACGGTTACAAAACCCCTACTGCCTAATGATAGGTTAAGTTTATTAATTTTAGCCGGATCCTTGCCCAATAGTTTTTTATCCAGTTGAAACTGATAATCGATCCCGAATGATCCTTTTTCCGGATCGATAAATTTAAGGTCAAGCTTTAGCCCGTATTTATCGAACACTTTAAACGAACCCGACGCTTCTACCATACTTTTTTTTGCCGTGGTATCCGCACCAGTTGTTTGTGCAACTGCCAGGCTTCCAAAACCCAGGCAGGAGATCAATAATAGCGCCCTTTTCATTTTCCTATCGCTTTAGCGCTAAGCTTATCACTTGGAAAAACAGCCTTATCAGCCCAGGTGTTTATCATCGCTTCGTTGGTCTGCGTATCTTTATCCAGGTCGACCAGGATATCTTCAAGCGCCAGCGAAACATTATAATGGGCTAAAATCTGGTTAAAATTATAGGCAAACCTGATTTTTGATCTTTTAATGGCATCAGGATCTATCCCCCAATTCATATCCTTTACCTTAGCCGCTAAAAATTCATCCCAGGCATCAAATGGATTTACATCATCAAGCGGATTATCTGATACACCAAAATAAGTGCGCTTAATGAAACGTCTTTTCTTTTCCGTTAATTC
>NZ_JBFTRT010000225.1:0-7647 GCF_056399685.1 Pedobacter sp. 01N416 | reverse complement strand
TCGGTATCTTGAGCACCTATGCACAAACCAGGCCCGAGCCTGCAAAAGCAGATAGCAGTAAATATCAGTCACGGAAGTTAAAAGTCGATGAGATCAACCTGGTTTCAGCCTATTATCATCAGAATGGTAATAATTCTGCAGTTACAGGTGGTATTGGCACCGAGAAACTGAGTGATTTTGCCAATACCATAGATCTTCAAATGTCCAAGTTCAATAAAAGAGGTAAAAAAAATACTTTTCTTTTCGAACTTGGTGTAGATCATTATACTTCGGCCTCTTCTGATAAGATCGATCCTAGTACCATTTCTTCAGCTTCTTCTGCTGATACCCGCATTTATCCATCACTAAACTGGACGCACTCCAATGAAGAGACCGGAAATTCATTTGGATTTACAGGATCATATTCAACAGAGTTCGATTACCAGTCAATGGGAGCTGCTTTTAATTTAACCCGTTTATCAAAAGACAAAAATACCCAGTTTGACTTTAAACTCCAGGCCTTTCTAGATCAATGGACGGTGATCTTACCGATAGAACTGCGAACGGAAAATACCGGAAGAGGCGGTGAGCAATATGATACTGCACCAAGAAATTCTTTCAGTGCATCCTTCTCACTATCGCAGGTCATCAATCAAAAATTTCAGGCTTCCCTGATTTTAGAGCCATCTTATCAAAAAGGATTGCTGGCTACCAAGTATCAACGTGATTATTTTACAGATGGTTCGATGCGTGCTGAAACCCTGCCCGAAAAGCGTTATAAGTTACCTATAGGATTGCGGATGAACTACTTTTTGGATGACCGTTTTGTGATCCGCACATTTTACCGATATTATATGGATAACTGGGGCATAAGGGCTCATACGGCCGAACTTGAAATTCCTGTTAAGATCAATTCGTTCTTTTCTATAAGTCCTTTCTATCGTTACAACAACCAGGTAGGGGCCAAATACTTTGCACCTTATGGCCAGCATTCGCAGTCGGATCAATACTTTACCAGTGATTATGACCTATCCACGCTGACGAGTGATTTTTATGGTGCAGGTATCAGGTTTGCTCCACCTAAAGGCGTTTTCGGTTGGCAGCGCTTGAATATGCTTGAATTGCGATATGGTCATTATTCCCGGTCAACAAGCCTGGTTTCCAATATCGTATCGTTAAACCTAAAGTTTAAGTAAGCCAGTTTATCTAAACTGGCCTTTTTCCAACAGTGAAATCGTACTGAGCTGAATCTTATTTAACCTTTCCTGAAGTTCGAGGGCTTTGTTCTTTTCARTGAGCAAAGCCTTCAACCGGTCTACTTCTGCAGTAAGTTTTTGTTTCTCCTGTAACTCCATCTTCGAGAAAACCTTTCCACTTTCGTAATAGCTGAAAAAATTATAGTTCAGGATTTCACTCACGCGGACCAAAGTAAGGATATCGATAGTTGCGGTATTCAGCATCTCCTGCGTTTTTGTTTTGCTGATCTCAAGGGCGGCGGCAATGTCTGAAACAGAGATATCTTTCTGCTTCATTTCCTTCCAGATCATTAAGCCTATATGGACACTCATCTTATATTATGGGATAATTTTGAAACATTGAAATTACGGAAAGCAGGCTGATTTAATCATTTTTTGTGGTAATGATAATTAGTCTAAATATTTCTTTAGCATATCATCATAATGATCGGGCACTTAAATGCTAACATCGGAAGAATCATTTTAATAACTGATGCGGCTCATATTTTTAACACGGGCTTTTTACAAACTTTATATCTATCAAAAAAGACCCATTATGAAAAAAATCCTGGTACCTGTTGATTTCTCTGCAACTGCAGAGAACGCAGCCGATTATGCAACTGATCTGGCCCATGGTATTGGTGCCAGAGTAGAACTGTTAAATGTTTTTCAGGTTCCGGAGTTTTCTCCTGCTGCGGCATCTCTGGTATGGCCGCTTGAAGAATATAAGCTTATAGAAGACGATGCTAAAAAAGCCTTAGGCAAACTGGTCGAAAAGGTTGAAGAAAAATATAAAAAGGCCCATCATGAGCTTGGTTTTAAAGCAGAAGTGTTTGGGAAATCTGTTCGTGGCGAGGTTGAACAAGAGGTTAGTAAATATTTTACCGAGTGTAAAATGAACCTCGTTGTGGCCGGATTAAACCATGCAGATAAGTTAACCAAAACGCTTATGGGCAGTGTTGCCAGAAAAATTATCGAGGAGGAAATACCTGTTTTGCTTATCCCTGCGGGATATCGGTTTAAGAAACCTAAGAAAATTGCTTTTGCCACAGATTTTAGCCATAGTGATATCCCCGTTTTATGTACACTTGCCGAATTTGCAAAACCTTTTAATGCCGATATACTCATTACACATACCGGTCATTCAAAATCAGAACCAGAAGGTTATAAGCATACAACCGAAGATTTTTTAAACCGGGTTGCCGATCGGGTTAACTATAGAAATATCTACCATAGGCATATTAACAGTGAACGGATTAAGGACGGTTTAGATTGGATCGTAGAAAACGGACAGATCGATATCCTGACCATGGTGCATCGAAAACACGGTTTTTTTCATCGCCTGCTTAAAGGTAGCTATACCCTGAACATGTCAGATCATATTCAGATCCCGCTTTTGGTTTTACCGCCATCACACAACATTCCGATGTAATGGTTCATCACCAGATAAAATTCAATTATTATAATCTATTGTTAAACAGAATATATGTATCCTAAAACAATGAAAGCTGCAGTTATCCATGAATATGGAGGACCACTGGCCATAGAAGAACTTCCGGTTAGACCGCTCAATCAATACGAAATTTTGGTTAAGGTAATTTCATGTGGGGTATGCCATACCGATCTGCATGCCTGTAATGGAGACTGGCCGGTAAAATCAAAAATGCCATTGGTGCCAGGTCACGAAGCCATTGGGTTGGTAGCGGCAATGGGACATGATGTTAAAACTGTTAAGGAAGGAGATGTGGTTGGTGTGCCTTGGTTATACAGTGCATGTGGCTGTTGCGAATTCTGCTTAACCGGTTGGGAAACATTATGCTATGAGCAGCAGAATGGAGGCTATAGCGTTGATGGAGGTTTTGCAGAGTATGTAATAGCCGATTCGAGATACGTTGCCCATTTCCCTTCGCATGTAAATTTTGCAGAAATGGCGCCGATTATCTGTGCCGGGGTTACCGTATACAAAGGTTTAAAAGAAACTGATGCAAAAGCAGGTGAATGGGTAGCCATATCAGGTATTGGCGGGCTCGGCCATCTTGGGGTTCAGTATGCAAAGGCCCTGGGCTTTCAGGTTGCCGCGATTGATATTTCAAACGATAAACTGGAAATGGCCAGAAAACTGGGTGCAGACATTGTTGTTAATGCGCTAGAACATGACCCAGGTGAATTTCTTAAAAAACAAACCGGGGGTATGCACGGCGTATTGGTTACGGCAGTAACACCTGTTGCTTTTAGTCAAGGGCTTTCTGCATTGCGCAGAAAAGGTACTTTATCGCTAAACGGACTACCTCCAGGCAGTTTTGACCTTCCTATATTCGATACCGTGTTGAACAGAATAACGATCAGGGGTTCTATTGTCGGCACAAGAAAGGATATGCAGGAAGCGATCGAATTTGCGGTAGATGGAAAGGTAAGGGCGCAGGTTAAATCAGCAAAACTGGAAGATATCAATAATGTGTTCGATCAAATGAAAAAGGGCGAGATTGATGGACGGATTGTTTTGGATATTTCTGGTGATTAGGTGTTTATTAATCAATATTTAACGAATAAGAAGATGTTAGGGACATTAAAAGAAGAGGATATAGAAAAGCTCCTTAAGGAACAATATATTGGCCGTTTGGCCTGCCATGCACATGGAGTAAGTTACATTGTGCCCATTAATTATGTGTATAGCAGCAGTACGGTTTATGCTCACTCTGCTCCGGGGCAAAAAATCAGGATGATGAAAAGTAACCCTCAGGTATGCTTTCAGACCGATCAGATCCGCGATACTTATAATTGGAAAAGTGTGGTGTGCTGGGGCAAGTTCGAAGAAATTACGGATGCTGCAGAAAAACAAAGGGCGCTACAGGGGATTATCCACCGAATGATGCCTTTAACCAATACCCCTTCAGAGCAACCATCGCATGGAACTGGCAAAAAAGATACTTATGATGAGGATATTATCGTGTTCAAAATTATCTTTCATCTTAAAACAGGTAGATTCGAGATAAACGATAGTGTTGAATAAGCGGTTTTAGCAAAATAATATACCACAAACTTTCCCAAAGGCATATTATAACGTTAAAAAGTGACCTCACTCACTTTTCGTTTTGACAGGCATCACCTCCAGATCAGTTCAACTATAATAGTTTTGCTGTCGAAATCATCGGCTTTTTGTTATAAAAGGCCAAACCTTATTACAAAACACCATGCCACATTCATTCCATATCCCTGTATTAGGCCTAGGCTATTCTATTGATACGCCACTAAAAGTTGCCAGGTACGGTATTTCGTCCGTGCTATCTGTTGTTGATGACGAACTGATTGAGCGCATGCGTGCTTATCATTCAAAAAACCGCCAGATTCATTTCGAAGCGATTCCTAAAGGTGAAACCGATTGCCGGAGTAAACGCATTACGGCCTACCTCAACTTTTTGTCGGACACGATAACCGACGATTTTAAAAACTTAAAAAAGCAGGATTTTGCCACTGGTAATGATATTTGCCGTTATTTTGAGCTACTGCCCGTTACTGCTAAATTAAAACATGGTTATGATCTGATGTTGCAATATCCTGAAGGTGAAACCAAGCAGACCTTCCAGGCGCTTTTAAAAAATTCAATGCGGGTAGGGGCTATTGATGTGAATATCATGGCCAAGGTAGATAAAATGAATTATGTAAATGGCGAATATTCTGGTGATACCAATACGGATGCATTAGCTGCACTCCGTGGTTTTGCGGAAAGTAAGCTGAACGCCTCTGTTGTACTCTCTGCTGGCATGAACCCGAAATTATACAGCTATATGGAAAATTTTGAAGACTTTTTCCCTGATGAAAATGGCAAGCTGAAAAAGAAAATCATCTTAAAGGTTAGCGACTTCAGATCGGCCCTGATCCAGGCTAAATTTTTGGCAAAAAAGGGTTTATGGGTTTCAGAATTCAGGATAGAGTCGGGCTTAAATTGTGGAGGCCATGCATTTGCAACAGAAGGATACTTACTTGGGCCGATTTTGGAAGAATTTAAGCTCAAAAAAAACGATATGCTTGCTGAGCTTTTTAACATGTACCAATCTGCTTTGGCGCAAAAGGGAATCCCAACAGAAAAACAGCTCAAGCAGCGGATCAGTGTCCAGGGTGGGATTGGTACGGCTGCAGAACACGATTTCCTCCTTCAACATTACAATCTCGATGCAACAGGATGGGGAAGTCCTTTTTTATTAGTCCCCGAAGTAACGAATGTAGATGCCGAAACATTGGCGCAATTGGCCAGCTCAACAGAAAGCGATTTTTATCTAAGTGGAGCCTCTCCGCTGGGTATTCAGTTTAATAATTTTAAAAACAGTACAATAGAACTTCAGCGTACCGAGCGGATTGAAAAGGGCAGGCCGGGAAGTCCATGTACCAAGAAATATCTTTGCAACAATACCGAATTTACTGAGCAAGCCATCTGTACGGCATCCCGCGAATATCAGCACTTAAAAATCAAAAGTCTTAAAACTGCTGGCCTATCAGCTGATGAATACCAAAAACAGTTTAATCTGGTAACCGAAAAAGTTTGCCTTTGTGAGGGCTTATGCGCCGCTACCTATCTCAAATATAACATGGCTAAACCCAAAGAAAGCACCGCAGTAGCCATTTGCCCAGGGCCAAACCTGGCCTATTTTTCTGATGTGTATTCACTTGATGAAATGGTTGGTCATATTTACGGGAAAATTAACCTGTTGAGGCAGGTAGAACGGCCACATATATTCATCAAAGAACTCAATCTTTATATCGATTATCTTCAGGAAGATATCAAACAGCAGCTTCAGCATTTCAGCGATAAAAAAATAAAACAGTTAAACGGATTCAAACTCCAGCTGGCCGAAGGGATTAATTATTATAAAAAGCTTTTTGCCGAGGTTGCAGATCAGGCATCTGGAGAATTAAAGGGATTATATGAACAGCTGGCGAAGTCGAAAGGCAAACTGGACGGATTGATTATTGAATAAGAGAAAAAAGATCGCAAATAACTTTTCTATATTTACAAGGATATACTGATGTATTACATGGATAGATCGAGATTTTTAGATGCCATTATTGAAAATGCCATTGATGGGATTATTACCATTGATGATAAGGGGCTTATAGAACATTTAAACCCGGCTGCACTTGAGCTTTTTGGTTATGGCAGAGCAGAACTGGTTGGGAAAAACGTATCGGTGTTAATGCCAGAACCAGATCATTCGCGCCATGATGGTTACTTATCCAGATATGAACATACCGGGCAGAAACACATTATCGGAACTGGGAGAGAAGTTTCTGGTAAACGTAAGGATGGCTCGGTTTTTCCTTTCAGGCTGGGGGTAAGCGAAATAAAATTTAGCGACCGTAAAATTTATACCGGTTTTATCCACGATCTGAGTAAAGAAAAGGCCAATGAAGAGCAGATCAGAAGTTACACCGAAAAATTAGAGGTCAAGATCAAGGAACGCACACACGATCTGGTAAAGCTGGTATCCGAACTCGAAATGGCCAAAGAAAATATGCAGGCGCTTTTTCAGAAAGAGAAGGAACTCAATCAGCTCAAAACAAGGTTTGTTTCTATGGCCTCGCATGAGTTTAGAACACCACTCAGTTCGATACAATTATCGGCTTCTTTAATCGATAAATATACCTCCAGGCATGATGTTGCCAGTGTAGAAAAACATACGCTGAAAATCAAAAATTCGATCAATAACCTTACTACAATTTTAAACGATTTCCTCTCGCTCGAAAAACTCGAGGCCGGAAAAGTGGAAGCATCGGCACAATCTTTCAATATCATCAGCTTTGCTGAAGAAATAGCTGAAGAAATGCAGATGATGACCAAAGAGAACCAGCATATTATTTACGAACACACAGGTACGACCGCCGAAGTTTACCTCGATCCGAACCTGTTGAAAAACTGCGTMATTAATCTGATCTCCAATTCGATAAAATACTCTGGCGCAGATACTTTGATCCAGTTCAATTCTATTTTAAAAGATGATGAACTCATTTTGGAGGTGAAAGACAATGGAATCGGCATTCCAAAAGTAGATCAGCAAAATCTGTTCGAACCATTTTTCAGGGCACACAATACGGGCGACATCCCCGGCACAGGTTTAGGCCTGAACATTGTAAAAAGATATGTAGGTTTGATGAATGGCACCGTAGCCTGCCAGAGCGAACAAAATTCAGGTACGGTTTTTACGCTCAGCTTTACCTTCAATAAATAATTTACTTTTAATAACCATTCCTATGAACAAGAAAGTTTTGATTATTGAAGATAATGACGACATAAGGGAAAGTACAGCTGAGGTGCTGGATCTGGCAGGTTATGAAACTTTTACCGCGAAACATGGTAAATTAGGTGTAGAAATGGCTTTGAATCATTTGCCTGATGTGATCCTCTGTGATATCATGATGCCAGAACTGGATGGTTATGGGG
>NZ_JBFTRT010000224.1:0-7674 GCF_056399685.1 Pedobacter sp. 01N416 | reverse complement strand
GTCGAAACGCCTCATAAGACATTTTAAAAAGGTCCTTCGACAAGCTCAGGATGACAGTTCTAATAGTGCGGTCGTCATTGCGAGGAGGAACGACGAAGCAATCTTTCCTGCTAGCAATCCTTGCTAGAAAGATTGCTTCGTCGGCTGAAAAAGCCTTCTCGCAATGACGACTTTTGGCTGCTTATCATTGCAAACTCATGACGCTATGGGCTAAAAATATCAACAGGGGATCTTTCTATGTCCAAGTGTTTCCGGCCATGATCAATACCTGGCTTTCTTTACCATATTTAAGTTCGTTTAAGAAAGTTTCCATTCCATCCTGTAATGGGATCAATGCAATTCCCCTGCGCTGGTATTCTTTTTCTAATGTTGGCGAAACCATACCTGCACCTTTCCACGGCCCCCAGTTAATGGCCATTACCTTGCCTTGAATCTTCTGTTTTAAGGCCCAGGCATATTTATCCATTACACTGTTTGCTGCAGCATAATCGGTTTGCCCACGGTTTCCGTAAACCGAAGCGATACTCGAGAAAAGGATCACAAATTGAGTTTCTGGTCTTAACTGCTCAGCCAATACCCTTAATGGGGTTACTTTGGTATCGAAAACGCGTCCGAAAGATTCGGAAGTTTTACTGTGGAACAATTTATCTTCCAATAAACCTGCACCATGTACCACGCCATCTATGCGACCATAATCTTCGTAAACCTGATTGATCAAACGGGTCAGTGCTTCTTCATCTTTAAGGTCTAACGATTCGTAAACTACCGTCGATCCACCTTCTTCTAAAGTTGCAATGCAACGTAAAATCTGGTTATTTTTGTAAATCCGATTCGTTTCCTGTTCTATCTCTGCAGGTTTTTTAATCTCGCCCTGCTTAATTACGTACTGCCTGATCTCATCTTTGGTTTTTAACGAAGAACTGGCTTCATTTGCCGAAGCTATTGGATTTGCAGAACGGCCCACCAGAATGTACCTGCAAGGGTAATCTTTTGCGAAGTGGATCATCAGTTCGGCTGTAATGCCTTGTGCGCCACCTAAAACCATTACCACGGCATCTTTATCCAAATGGATGTGCGCATCAGTTTCGGTACTCAATTGATGCGGTACAAGTTCCATAATGTGTCTTTTATGGTCGTTGTAAATAATTTCCGAAGGTTTATCCGGATTCAGGATTTCGTTTAAGGTAATATTGGTGATTTCATCAGGGGACATTTTGGTTTCGAGACTGATGAAACGGCATTTGGTATGCTCGTATTCGCGGTCTAAACTTTTAAAGAATCCCGAATACCCTTGATAATTTCTCAAGAAAGAAATATCAGATTGATCGTTAAAATATTGTTTGGTATCCGCAATCAGATACACCCATTTTACGGTATCAAAATTTAGTTTTTTAATCGTTGCGAAATGATCGAGAATGCCTACTTTTTGCTGTGCTTCGAACATGTTCAAAATGATGAGGCCCTGATAGCCGTCCAATGAGTCTTCAAAGCTCACCAGATCAGCAATAGCACCATGTTTTTCGAGCACTTTCTTGATTTTGATGGCCTGTCCGCCACCATCATCGGTTAAGGCAAAACGCTGACCTTTTAAAATGGCTGCTTCGGTAATGGTAAGTGCAGCAGGAGTTAGCTCAAATCTTAAACGGGATAATTTTTCTTTAACCGTTTGATCATCGATGCTCTCCTCAATAAGCTTTTTTGCTTCTGTAAGCACCTCCGAGCTTTCTGCTTCAACATCGGCAATCCAGTTAAYCAGGGCATTTAAGGTTTTGATTGCGGCCAATTTCTCCATTAAGTCATCAGCTTGATCGCCTTGTGAACCAAATCCGATTTTTTCTTTTAAAGAGGCGATAATTTCCATCCTTTTGATCGAATCGATGCTTAAATCAGCTTCAAGATCTAAATCCATGCCCAGCATCTCTTTTGGATAGCCTGTTTTTTCACTCACCACATCAAGAATGGCCGATTTTAACTGATCTAATGAAAATTTTGCAGGTTCAAGCTGGCTTGTTGTTACGGCTATCGGAGCAGGTGCACTAACCGCTTTTGGCTGTTCGGTGTTTTCTGTAAGCCAGTTTACCAGGCTGCTTAAGGTTTTAAGTCCGGCAAGCTGTTCCATAATTTTATCTTCCGGAAGGTTTAATTGAGAGAAACCACCCAGTTCGCTACGTAAAGCACCAATAATTTCTACACGTTTGATCGAATCGATACTTAAATCGGCTTCCAGATCCATTTCCATACCCAGCATTTCCTGTGGATAGCCGGTTTTATCGCTTACTAGCTGTAAAAGCACCAGTTTTAAATCTTTTTGTGCAACCACAGGTGTTATTACTTCGATGGTYTGTGCTTGTGGCACTTCCTGTTTTATCGTGATCTGATTTTCGATACGGACAGGTTGAGGTGCCTGATATGATGTTAAAGGTTGATTAATGATTTGCGAAGGCATTGCGGGAGCTTGCCCTAAAAAGGAAAGCATCACATCGCGTTGTGCCTGAATCAGCATTTTCATGCTGTGCAGGTACTCCTGCATCATCAAATCTTTGGCAGAGCCATTAACCTGTTGATTTTCAGTTGGTGTAGAGGTGTTATTCATAAGGATAATCGGTTTAGTAATAGGGGATGCGCCATTGGCCGGAAGTTTACCCGTTGATGGAACAGCGTGTTGACCGTTCACATACCAGATAGCGGGACTTTTTTTATAAATTGAAGGTTCATCCAATTTGATGCTTTTAACAGAACGGCCTTCAAATAATTTTTCGAGTTTGATTTCGCGGCCAGTAGCCATATAACCAGCCAGTGTACCCAACAGATTACTGAGTTTATTCTGGCCCTGATCTTCGGTGTGTAAAATCACTTCGTCTTTACCGATGCAGGCTTTGGTTAGACCACTTAGCACCTTGCCAGGGCCAACTTCTACGAAAACCCTGGCGCCGGCTGCATACATATCCCTAAGCTCATCAACAAAAAGGACAGGTTTTATCAAATGGTCGGTCAAACGTTCTTTTACAGCGGCAGCCTCAGTTGGATATTCTTTTGCCGTGGTGTTAGACCATACCGGAATTTTTAGATCATTAAAGTTTACACCAGATAGTACTTGTTGGTAAAGCTGTTTCGATTTGGCCACCAAGGGACTATGGAAGGCACAGGCCACTTCAAGTGGACGGAAAGATATTTTGGCTTCCTTTAAAACTGTAGCCAACTGGCCGATAGCTGCGGTGCTACCCGCAATAACACATTGGGTTGGTGCATTAAAGTTTACCGGATAAACGTCTTTGATATCGCCAAGATATTGTGCAAGGTCTTCCTGTTTTGCGCTCACGGCGAGCATCGTGCCCGGATCGCCGTTTTCTACTGCATTTAAAATAGATTTTGCTCTTTCTGCACTCAGGTAAACCAGGGTTTCTTCTTCAAAAGCACCGGCAAAACAAAGCGCAGGCAATTCGCCATAACTGTGGCCCGCAACCATATCAGGCACAATACCCAATGATTTTAAGAAGTTAGCGATTGCAAGATCAACAATACCCAATAGCGGTTGTGCCATGCGGGTATCTTTTATGCGTTCTTTTTGTGCTTTCGCATCAACCTCGTTAAACACGGTGTTTGGAAATAGGATTTTTTCGTATTCAGGATAAGCTTTCAGCAGTTTTCTCATCTCAGGGAAAACCACAAAAAGATCTCTTGCCATGTTTACCCTTTGGCTGCCTTGCCCTGGAAACATAAAAGCAACCTTGCCATCCTGTTTTTGAGTAAGGTAAGTGTCTTTGCTTTCTACGCCAGATAAAACAAGGTCGATTTTCATTACCAGATCTTCTGCATGATTGGCAACGATGCTCAATTGAACAGGTTTGGTATCAGCGGTTGCTAAACTATAGGCAATATCTTTTAGTTCGATCTGATCGTTCAGTTCCAAGAGATTTTTTACCGAAATCACCCGCTTTTTGGCTTCCTCGTAAGTATCTCCCCTGAAAACAAAARGTTCTGATGGCCACGATTTTAAGATCGAATTTTTATTTTCGGTATTCTGAGCACTTTCCAATACCGCATGGAAATTTGTTCCGCCAAAACCAAAGGCACTCACGCCAGCATATCTTTTTTCTTCCATCCATAAACCAGCTTCGGTATGAAAAGCGAATGGACTTGTTTGGGCATTGTAGAAACTATTTGGTGTTTTTAAATTGATGGTAGGTGGTTTAATGCCGTGGTAAACCGATAGCGATGCTTTAATCAAACCTGCAATTCCGGCAGCACATTTGGTATGGCCAATCTGCGTTTTTACGGAGCCTAAATGCGTTTGTCCGGCGGTTGCACCCGATTGATTAAGCATGTCGGTTAATGCGCTGATTTCAGTTTTATCACCAACCACTGTGCCCGTACCATGTGCTTCTACCAGGCCAACCAGTGATGGCGTAATTCCAGCCTGGCTATAAGCCCTTTCTAAGGCATTTACCTGTCCGTTTTTACGTGGTGCAGTTAAACCAAGGCTTTTGCCGTCACTCGATCCACCTACACCTTTAATAATAGAATAAATCGTATCACCATCGCGTAAAGCATCATCATATCTTTTTAATACGATCATGGCAATCCCTTCGCCGAGGGCAATTCCATCTGCTTCGGCATCAAAAGTGGCACACCTTCCTTTTTTAGAAAGGGCATGCGTGCTTGAGAACATGAGGTAATCGTTAATGCCGTTGTGCAGATCTGCTCCACCGGCCAAAACCATATCCGATTTTTCTAAAAATAACTCCTGACAAGCCAGGTCTATTGCTGCCAAAGATGAAGCACAGGCCGCATCAACCGTATAATTTCGACCGCCCAGGTTTAACCTGTTGGTGATCCTGCCCGAAATTACATTCGCCAAAATACCCGGGAAAGAATCTTCTGTTGTTTTTGGTAATACGGCATCTACTTCGGCTGGCATTTCGCCAAAAACCTGTTTGTAAAAACCTCTGAAACTATAGCTGTTGGCCAGATCGTTTCCACCTTCGGCACCAATAATTACCGAAACATTTTCGTTATCCACACCGCCATCGGCATAACCAGCGTGTTGCATCGCCTGTTTGGCCACCATTAAAGTAAGCAGCTGCGTAGGCTCTATAGCCGCAAGCGATTGTGGCGGAATGCCAAATTCTAAGGGGTCAAAATCTATCCTCGGGATAAAACCGCCCCACTTAGAGTGCGACATATCTCCTGCGGTAGAATCGGGATTATAATACAGTTCCTTATTCCATCTTTCATCCGGCACTTCGGTTACAGAATCTTTGCCTAGAATGATATTGCGCCAGTATTCTTCGAGGTTTTTAGCCCCTGGGAAAATACAGGCCATACCCACAATGGCAACATCCAGTGCTTTGGCTTTATTTTCCGGAGGAGAAGAAAGTGTGGCGTCTAAAATATGTGTATAGTTATTGTCGGCTACATCCTGGTGAAGATCGAGTAGCGACATCACTTCTTTATGCATAGGTGCAATCTGGCCGATCATGTACATGCCCAGGTCAGTTTGTTCAGCTTCGTCGATTTTTACGAGTTCATCGCCGCGTCTTTCTATACCTTTTGCGGCAATACGTAAACGGCCAACATTTAGCGTTTCAAGTTTTGCCCAAATTTCTTTTTTATCCATTCCCTCTGCCTGAAGTTTCTTTTTTTCTTCGTTAAAGAAGGTGGCAAATGAAGAATTTAAACACCTGGTTTCGTGTCCTGGAGCGGTTTCAAGCAGTACGGTTTCGTTTGCCTGCATGGCTTCCTGTTGGAATTTATCTAAAATGGCACCCTTGCTTACGGCTTCTTTGGTATATAAATAAGCGGTGCCCATTAATACACCGATTTTCATTCCTTTGGCTGCCAAAGGAGCAGCCATTACTGAAATGAATGCAGTAGAAAAAGAATCGTGGATGCCACCTGCAAAGAAAACACTGATGCTTTCCGGATTTTCTTCCTTTAACAAACGTTCAATCTGTTTTTCCCACAATACCATGCTCGATAGGGGGCCAACGTGGCCACCACATTCGCGGCCTTCGAATACAAAACGTTTAGCTCCTTCTTTTAAAAACATATCTAAAAGAGAAGCAGAGGGTACATGGAGAAAAGTTTTGATCCCTGCTTTTTCGAAGGGTTTAGCCTGCGATGGCCTTCCGCCTGCAATTAACAAAACAGGAGGTTTCGCATTTAATATATATTCCTGTTGCTCATCTCTAAGTTCTTGTGGTGCAAAACCTAAAATACCTACGCCCCAGGTTTTTTCGCCAGCCAGTTTTTTGGTTTCTTCAATCAGGTTTTTTGCCGATGCACCTTTTAGTAAGGATAACGCTATAAACGATAAGGCACCAGCTTCCGAAACTGCATCTGCAAACGGCGCCACATCGCTTACCCTGGTCATAGGGCCCTGCGCAATAGGATAGGTGATGTTTAAATCTTTAGCAAGCGGGTTATCCGCTTTTATTACATTGATGGCTTTGGCCTGTTTTAAATGGCCGTAAATGGCTTCCTTTATACCAAAAACCAGCTTATCAAGTTTTTTATATTTAGTAACCAGGTCTATCGATAGGGCAATATCCTGACCCATTGGAAGATAATTTGTTTCCAGGTCGTAACCTTTAAAATGTTTTTGAAGGCCATTATAATCAGTATCTTCTGCCAGTGCCGGCGAATTTGGACGGATCAATACGCGAGCTTTATCGATCAGTTTGGTTTCTGTTCCACTTAATTTACCACAAATAGTTTTTAAGTCTTCAGGAGCAGAACATTCTGGGAATAAGGCGAGTTGGCTATCTAAAATGATTCCTGCTGCGCCCTGGGCCATTAAAGAGGCCGCTGTATGAATACCTACACCTCCCTGAACCCAAACCGGAATAGTGGTAATTTCTTTAATAATCCGTTGAAAAAGAACAAAAGAAGATTCGTATGCTACACGGCCAGCACCTTCGTTTCCTTTTACAACAATTCCATTTGCGCCATTAGCTTGCGCAGCCAGTGCCGACTCAAGATCAAAAACCTGGTAGATAATTTTTGCTGATGTTTTACGCTTTAGCACGAAATCATGCGGTGCAATAATTAAACATACTTGGGTAGGAAGATCAATATCAGCCAATTCTACTGAATTGATACTAACACCGAAATCGGAGATACCCTCCGCTATGAGTGAATGAAGGGCATTTTCAGCATCAGCTATGCTATGTCCAAGACTGAGAACCGGAAAGCAATCTGCTTTTTGTAGATTAGAAACCAATCTACTATCAGGGATTTCGAAGGGAGTTACTCCAATAATGGCGTATTTGTTCATGGCTTTAGATTTTTCTACTTCTTCTGTTTGATGGATGACTAAAAGCGAAACATAATGGTTCTTTATGCCTGCCCGTAATACGCAATAACAGAGCTTTTTAGGGCTACGATTAGTGTGTATGATTAATTAGACTAATATACGACTTGGTAAAGTCAAATTGTTTTAAAAATTTATAAATGAATGAACTGAACAGGCGTTTAAAAAGCAACCTATTTTTTCATTTAAAAATGAATTTTATGAACAAAATTCTAATTAATGTTTTCAATTATGGTTCTTTATGTGGTGTATTTAAATTTCAAATACAAAAAAAGACTATCCATATTGAGTTAGTATTAATAATGGGTTAATTTACGGATTTATTTTTATAATGTACTGATTTTATACGTTTTGTGTTGAGG
>NZ_JBFTRT010000223.1:0-12397 GCF_056399685.1 Pedobacter sp. 01N416 | reverse complement strand
CAATAAGTTAAATGTAATTTAAATGGAAGAACAAGTTATTCTGGTTGATGAGGAGGATGTACCGAAAGGACAGATGGATAAAATGGAAGCACACGAAAAAGGTGTATTGCACCGTGCCTTTTCTGTTTTTATTTTTAATTCTAAACGGGAACTATTACTGCAGCAGAGAGCAATGAGCAAATATCATTCTGCAGGTTTATGGACGAATACCTGTTGCAGTCATCCTCGGATTGGAGAAAGTAATATCCATGCAGCAAAAAGGAGATTGATGGAAGAAATGGGGATGGACTGTGAATTGAACTATCTGTTTAAATTTACCTACAAGGCAATATTTGAAGATGGATTAACGGAACACGAAGTTGATCATGTTTTTTTTGGCATGAGTGATGAATTACCAGTTATAAATCATGATGAAGTAGAAGGCTTTAAGTATATGGATTTGGAGACCTTGGCACAGGATATTGCGATTAATCCGAGTGCTTATACGCCGTGGTTAAGAATCTGCTTGGATAAAGTTGTAACGCACGCATCAACGGCTAAAACAAAAAACGGGCATACAGCCTAAGCCATATACCCGTATCTAAATTAACGCTCTCGGGGACAAATATAGGACTAGTTTAGAAAATTCCTAAAAGTTTAACATTTCTTTTACTTTAAGATTATAGTTCGCAGTTTGGATTTATGTTGATCTGTAAATTAAGGTATTAATATATAGGTATTTATAAGTTTGGACAGAGATAAGTGCTAAAAAATATTTTTTTTCTTAGACATATCATTTTATGATATTTGTTACAGTTTTAGGTTTATCAATCTGTTTTGCTAACTTCTTTTTTCTCGATCGAGAAGCGCTTCTGTGATATTATTCATCCTCTAATTTTTGGAATTTAAATTTATCCTTAATGTGACGGTTAAAATATCTTCCTTTCGATCCGGAAGCCTTTAACATCTTATAAATTTTTTCGGGGACCTTTTTATATTGATAAATCATATCGGTTACAAAGATGATTTTCAATGTTTCTGTAGCTGCATCATAACTAAAATATTTGATTACTGATGATGGCATAATATTAATTTATACCTTAAAAAACAGCTGCTATTAAAAATGGTTTTAATCGTTTTTGAGTGCCGATTCTTCTTTCGCTGCCTTAATTTTTTCTTTTTTAAGGTCAATTCTGATGATATTGTACAAACTCATATAAACATTTGCCACCCATACTATCGAAAAGAAAGAAATAACGTAACCACGCCAATCGGGATAAAGTAAAGTGAATCTGGTAATAAAAAGCAGAATAGCGGTTACATAATGACTGAAGCAATATTCGCAGGTAAAAACATAGAAAAACTTTCGTTTAAATAACTTACTACAATTCTTCGAACGGTCTACACAAAATTCACGTGGTTCTTTAAATATTTCTTCTTTGGTAACTGTCCATGCGATGCAAGCTACGGGTAAGGCCATAATAAAGAGATAATAGATGTGTGCTTCCATGATGATCAAATTCAGGTATAAGTACAACCTTAAAGCCTTGAAAATGTTTAGTTAAGCGATAAACATTTTGAGTATATTTATGTTAGTTAAGATATATCTAATCACTTATTGTTATGGAAAGATCAGAAATTATATCTCTTTTAGAGGTAATCAATCAACAGGTTAGTTCTTCGGTTTTAGGTGGGATGGAAGAAGAGTATGAAGAATTAGAAAGTATGGGCCTGATTAAAATTAACCGCGAATCGGTACAATGGTCGTCTGCTATGACGCCTGCCGGAAATGCTTATTTGGGGCATGATTAGTTGGGGTTAAAGAATTCAGCAATCTGATTGAGTTCTGTTTGGAAGGTAAAACTTTAAGACCTCATTTGTGCAAAGGAGAGCGTCAAAATAAATTGATCATCTCTATAATTTGGAAAGCAGTTGGAGTGGTTCTTCGTTTAATGTAGTCCCGCCCCCGTTTCTGCCCCGATGAAGAATCGTGGCATTTCACTATGGTCGGGTTTAGCTTACTCCTGTTTTTGCTTTTATGCCAGTTTTCCTTGCGATAGGCAATTTACTCTTGACAATTGACTCAAGAACGCTGACTTTGGACCTCGGACTAAATAATGGTCAAAGCCATATAGCCCTGATGGCAATGGAAATCCCTTTTGGACGCCCCTTGCATTGTTTAATATCGGGTTTTAACCAAAAGGATTGGAATGGACAGCAGGACTGAACCCTCCCTAATGGCTACTGGCTTTGCGCTTCAAAAAAATAACTGTTTATTTTTAACGATTGATCAGCATCCCTCCCATCAGAATCTTTACGACTAAACTTTGACCAATTTATTGTTGGAATTCTGCTAAATTTGCAGCAAGTTTAGAATTGTGCCCTAAATAAAATAAAAGGCCATTCTATCTGCAGATATGAACGATTTACAACTTAGAACGGTAAATGTAACCAGATACGTTACGCCTTTGCGCGAGGGTGGCTCTATGCCTGCCATTGCGGAAGCTGATGATAACTTTTTATATGTACTTAAATTTAGAGGGGCAGGACAGGGTACCCGGGCTTTAATTGCCGAACTAATTGGTGGCGAAATAGCCCGCTATTTAGGTTTGCGTGTACCTGAATTGGTTTTTGCCAATTTAGATGAAGCTTTTGGGAGAACAGAACCCGACGAAGAAATCCAAGATCTGCTAAAAGCCAGCGTGGGCTTAAATTTGGCATTACACTATTTATCTGGCGCAATAACATTCGATCCGACTGTAACTACTGTTGATGCTAAACTTGCCTCGCAGATTGTATGGCTAGATTGTTTTTTAACCAACATGGACCGGACGTGCAGAAATACCAATATGTTGCTGTGGCATAAGGAGCTTTGGCTAATCGACCATGGTGCTGCATTATATTTTCATCATTCTTGGCAAAACTGGGAAGAACAGGCTATTAAACCCTTCTTTTTGGTAAAAGACCACGTATTGTTACCATGGGCAACTGAACTGGAAAGTGTAAATGATGAATTCAGCAAACTACTTAGCCCTGAAAAGATCAAATCTGTTATTAATTTAATCCCTGACGACTGGTTGGAAGGCGAAACGAACTTTGAAAGTAAAGCAGCACACCGTAATGCCTATACGCATTTCCTTACTACCAGGTTAACTCATTCAACTATATTTTTAAAGGAAGCACAGCATGCAAGGGAAATTCTTATTTGAGTACGCTGTGATTCGCGTAATGCCCAGGGTAGAACGTGAAGAATTTATTAATGTGGGCATTATTTTGTTTTGTGCCAAGCAAAAGTTTTTAAAAAGTGTTTTTTTCCTGGATGAGACAAGAGTAAAGGCTTTTTCTGCGAAGATAGATTTAGAAGAGCTAAAAGAGAACTTATGTGCTTTTGAAAGAATAAGTACAGCCGCAAAAGGATCAGGTCCCATTGGTCAATACGACCAGGCTTCCCGTTTTAGGTGGCTCACGGCAACCAGAAGTACGGTAGTGCAGTGCTCAAAAGTACACCCTGGTTTTTGCGATGATGCCGAAGAAACTCTATTAAGACTGCATAACGAGCTTGTTTTATAGCGCTATGTGCATGGCGCTAAGCGTTTGATTTACCTTTAAGAACAAATATTTTCGGCTCTTGAAGAATACATCAATCTAACAATTAAGCAATTAATCAGTTTACAATTGGCAGTTTTTAGTTAGCAATCAAACAATTTAACAATTAACCAGTTAACCAATTTTCACAATTAACCAGTTTATCCTTGCCAAAAGAATATTTCAAAAAACTCCAAGATCTGCTCAATACTGAGCGCAACGAAGATTTACAATCGTATTTAAAACTTACTGAAAATACTTCGGCTGCCGATAGGAGAGCCTTGGGTTTAACCTGGTATCCTATTGCAATCAGGAACACCGAAATAGGCCGTGGCGATTATTTAACTGTAGAGTTGGAAAGGACTACCCATCAGGATTTTTCGCATCAGTTCCGTTTTGGTTCGGCGGTGGTATTATTTTCTAATCACGATGCCAAGGAAGATCGGATAGAGGGGATTATAAATCACCAAAGTGGCAGCAGGATGAAAATCAGCTTCCGTGTTGATGAATTACCAGACTGGACCAGAGATGGCAAACTTGGTGTAGATTTACTTTTTGATAATAACAGTTACGACGAAATGCAGAGTGCCCTTAAACAGGCTACACATTTGGCAGAAAATGAATCAGAAAATAAACTGATCCGTATTTTAACGAAAGGAGAAAAACCTTCATTTCGGGGCGAAGAGAAATTTATCATTCCAAATACGCTAAACGACTCGCAGCAATTAGCGGTGAATAAAATTATTGCAGCCGATCATTTGGCTGTGGTTCATGGTCCACCAGGCACTGGAAAAACGACAACACTTGTGCACGCTATAAAATCGTTGGTTAAACACAGCGATCAAAAAATCCTGGTGGTAGCACCAAGTAATACTGCTGTTGATTTACTTACTGAAAAATTAGCGGCTGAAGGGTTAAAAGTAATCCGTGTGGGGAATCCGGCAAGGGTTTCAGAAAGATTGCTTGCGGCTACTCTTGATCATCAAATGGCCGATCATCCGGAGATGAAAACGATTAAGGCTTTAAAAAAACAAGCCAGTGAGTATAAAAACATGGCTCATAAATACAAGCGGAGCTTCGGCAAAGCAGAACGGGAGCAACGTAAGGCCTTGTTTGATGAAGCGCATAAAATTGGAAAGGAAGTAGAAAAATTTTCAGCTTTCTCCAACTATAAAATCAAATGAAGCAGCCAGAAATGGTTTAAGTAATACTTTACTCGAAAAAGCAGTAAATCTTCATCCAGAGTCGGTTGTGTTGTTAAAAGAGCAATACAGAATGAACAAAAATATTATGGGTTATTCATCTCGGGTGTTTTATAAAAATGAGTTAATAGCGCATCACTCTGTTGCCGATCATTTATTGTTTACCGGCGATCAACCGATTCAATTTATCGATACTGCAGGTTGTAGTTTTGACGAAAAATTAGATGGAACAAGTACAACCAATCCTGATGAAGCTGCATTTTTGGTCAAACATTTAACGAATTTGGTTGCTAGTTTGACAGATAAAACCTTAACTGATAGTTTTCCGTCTGTTGCCATTGTCTCCCCTTATAAACAGCAGGTTCAGATTTTAAATGCGTTGGTTCAGGAAAATGAAATTTTAAATCCATATCGCAATAACATTGCAGTTAACACCATTGATAGCTTTCAGGGGCAGGAACGTGATGTGGTTTATATTAGCCTCACCAGGAGTAATGGTGATGGAAGCATTGGGTTTTTGTCAGATACCAGGAGAATGAATGTTGCCATGACAAGGGCAAAGAAAAAGCTGGTTGTTATTGGCGATAGTTCTACTTTATCGAAATCTAATTTTTATGCTGAATTTATCCAGTATGCTGAGCAATTGAACGCATACCACAGCGCCTGGGAATTTATGGAGCTGTAACCGTAAAATTGTTGCTTTTTACAATTGCTTCACATGATATGACGCAAGTTGATGCTAAACCTTTTCCAGTTTCTTTTCTTCTGCGAGTTTGCCCGATATACTGGCCCCTGCAATTAACAGTTCTTGCGTAATGGTTTTGGTATATTCTGTAATTTCTGATTTAAAATCTTTTACGGATGAGCCTGAACGTATTTCTTCCAATCTTTTTTCCCACTGTCCGGTAAGTTCAGCCTGTGCAATCTGCTTGTCCTTCACTACTTCATAAACAGCCAAACCTTTATTGGTAGGTACAAGATTTCGCTTTTCCCTTGTAATATATTCTCTGGTGATTAACGTTTCGATAATGGATGCACGAGTTGCCGGCGTACCTAAGCCACTATCTTTCATGGCATAACGCAGTTCTTCGTCTTCAATCTCTTTACCACAGGTTTCGAGCGCTTTTAATAGCGAAGCCTCGTTATACATTGGCTTTGGTTTAGTCTGCTTTTCTAAAAGAGATTTTTCTGTTATAGGCAATAGTTCTCCAACAGCAACCTTTGGTAAAGCTACATTGTCTTCATCTTTTTTATCATCTTCAGGGTCGTTAAAAACAGCCCGCCAGCCTGCAGAGCGGATTACCGTTCCATTGGCCACAAACGTAACTCCTGATTGAATGGTTATTTTGGTTAACTCCTTAATACATTCCTGATGAAAAGCCTCAATCATCCGACCAACAACCATATCGTATACAGCTTGTTTATCTGAGCTTAGCCCATAAGCTTGTTCGCCGGTTGGTAAAACAGCATGGTGATCGGTTACTTTTTTAGCGTTAACACTTCGCTTATTTAAAGTGATGGTTTGCAAAAACTGTGCTTGCTTTCCAAAATCAGCATGATCGGTAAATTTTGCAATCAAATCTGGAACTCCGGCAAAAACATCATCACCAATGTAGCGCGATCCGGTACGGGGGTAAGAAACCAATTTGCTCTCGTACAGGTTTTGCAAAATATTAAGTGTTTGATCAGCAGTATATCCCTTTTTCTTATTGGCTTCTTGCTGTAAACTACTTAAGTCGTGCAATAAGGGAGGTGGTTCTTTTCTTGGCTTTGCTTCTACAGCTGTAATGTTTCCGCCGGTTGGAAAACCAGAAGCCACATCCTCTACAAGCGCAAATAACTTTTCTACTTCTTCCTTTTCTTTATAATTCGAGGTTGATATAGCCTTAAAAACCTGTTCATCTTTAGAAAGTAAAATACTGATTTGATAATAGGTTTGAGGAACGAAATTTTTAATCTCCAAAAAACGAGCACAGATCATGGCCAGGGTAGGCGTTTGTACCCGCCCTAATGAAAGAACTGTTCTGTTACCTGCCGAAATACTTAGCGCCTGTGTGGCATTCATTCCCACCAGCCAGTCTGACTCTGAGCGGCAATGGGCCGAATTAAACAAGGTATCGTAATCGGTTCCGGGTTTTAAATTTCTGAATCCATCTTTTATAGCTTCATCTGTTTGCGAAGAGATCCAAAGGCGTTTGAAAGGTTTTTTGCATTTGAGGTAATAATAAATGTACCTGAAAATTAATTCACCCTCACGCCCCGCATCCGTAGCCACAATAATTTCACTCGCCTCATCAAAAAGTTTTTTTATGGTGTCTAATTGTTTTCGCACTGCCGGATCTTCTACAAAACCATCTTTTGTTTTAATCTTTCTAATGGCAAGTTTAAACTTTTGCGGAAGCATGGGTAAATGTTGCTTCCTCCAGCCAATAAAGCCATAATCTTGAGGGGGAGCCAATTGTAATAAATGCCCGAATGCCCAGGTAAAAGAATATCCTTTACCTTCAATGTATCCATCTTTTCTGGTGGTTGCTCCGAAAACTTTAGCAAGTTCACGACCAACAGAGGGCTTTTCTGCAATTACAATCTTCATGAATGGGCTTATCTTTTCAACCCCAAAGATGATTAAAATATTGGCAACCGATTAAAAAAATTACTCACAATGCTACTTAACATTCGTTTGGGCAAACAATTATCAGATAACTTTGTCCATCATTTGTGTCAGAAATTTATATATCGGATTGATTAACAATTCGGTAATATCACTATCTAACAGCTACAATTGATTTTTAATGAATGGATAAAATTTATGAACTGGCAGGTAATAAAATTAAAGTAGGGCTCGAACCACAATTAATCCGCGTGTATAGTAATGCTCAACTTTGGACTTATCTTGATGGAAAAGCAGATGCAAGGTTTGAGCTTTTGATAAATACAATTAAAGCCGATTATGAACAGCATTTCGGTAAAGCACTAGCGATTTCTAACGCTTCGCTTATTGTAGAAATCCTGGTACATGTGTATTGCGATTATCTGGGACTATCCTTCAATCGCATGGTGCAAATAAAATGGATTCAAGCTTTGGTTAAAAAACTGCTCAAACGGGCAGAAGTTGTAGACTGCGGCGAAAAGGGGGTAGACAGTAACCGTTGGGTTTGGGATTTACTAGCCAGTAGCAAATCGTTTTTTATCTGGATTTTACCTAAAAACCTGAACGCCAAAAATATTAAACAACATTAATCCATTTGGGCTGCTAAAATCTGTTCCTGATTTAATACAACACTTGCTGCCAGTGTTTCATTTAAAAATGATGAATTGTATTGTTGTTCTGAATTATTGATGAACAGTACCGTTCGGTCAGAGATGGTATTGATCACCTGATCGGCCAACTTAGCCGGGACAGCAGGACAACCCTGACTTCTGCCCAGTCTGCCTAATTGATCGATGCTTTTTTGACTTACATAACTGGCGCCATGAACCACAATGGACCTTTCTCTTGCATTGCTGTTAAAACCTTGGTCCATACCATCCAATTTAAGCGAACGGCCATGTTTTCCGTAGTAGACTTCACCGGTTAAATAAAAACCTAAGCTACTCTGGTTCGAATTGATATTGTTGGAAAAGTAGGCTGGTTTATCGCCACCACTGTTTTGCCCATGAGCTACCCAAGTATTTAATACCAGTTTTTTGCTCGCAAGATCGATAATATACAGGCGTTTTTTAGAACTTTCCTGATCAAAATCGGCAATGGTTAAAATAGATTTGCTATTTAAAAGACCAGAATATTTTAAGTTATAAAAACCGGTTAGGGCTTTTTCAAAAACCTGTTCACTTAATCCGGCAGAATCTAAATGAACCTGATGGTAAATATTTGAGATATATTGATTGTATAAGCTATCTGTAGCTACGTACTTAACTACTTCTTGTTGTGTATGGGGAAGCTCCGCTGCTTTCCAACTTGTTCCGACAATGCTCATACCCATCAAAAAAATCGTAGCAATGTCCAGGATGTATTTCTTCATTCAGTATGGTTTAGTTTGATATTGAGCTATTTATACGGTTGTTTTGCTCAAATGTTGCCCAAATCAATTCTGTAGCGTTTCAAATACATTTGGTTTTACATTTTCGTGACTTAAAGCGGAATAATATAGCTTTTAGGAATGTGAGGCGGCAAGCTATATCATATCTGTTGTTTCCCGCAGAATCGCAGAAGGACACAGATTTGAGTAGCTTGTCATGCCTAACGGAAATGATCCTCTCTAATTAAATTATAATCTGTGTTAATCGCTTTAATCTGCGGGGGAAAACTTACTAATTTTTCTTTAAATCTATTTTCCTATTTTTGCTGCATAAAAATGTAAAATGCCAAACGAAGAAAATGATTACTCTTTCTGGACCAAATACAAAAGATTTGCTTCAACAGAAATTTTGATGTACCTGATCATGATTATTGGTATTGGCCTCGGGATTATTTTTTTAAGCTAAGTGCTAATTTTAAATAATCTGCAGCATTTACATCATTAATGAATTTCGAAAACTCATTATACTGCGCTGCAGGAAATGTACCATCGTTTAGTATAAATTTCCGGTAATAGGTTAGTTTGTTGCCTACTAAGCTGGCCTTACATACATATTCTCCGAAAGGGCTTTTAAAAGCTTTATCTTGTCCAATAATCAATTCTGTAATTACATTATCTGGCAAGGTATAAACAATGCTATCTTCGTCTGTATATCCACGGTTAATGTAAACAGGCAGTGTTCTGTTCTTTATTTCAGGAATTGACCGCCTCAGGTTAAAGGCATTGAGCTGTAAAAACATTTTATTTCCATTAACAGGCGCATAATTTCTGATATTAATGCTTACTTCTTCAGTTAATTTGGGCGATATATCTTTTTTCTGCGCAAAGGACACTGCTTCGAAATCAATATTGTCAATGTTATAAGCTTCTTTTAGTAGTTTATGCTGTTCGGTTATTGATTTACCAATCAGCGATTCCTGATTTTCATATTGTGAGCCAGCATACACGGTATTCATTTTTCCAGATACAGTGCCATCTAACTGAACAGTTAAGTTGGCTTTACGTATCTGCAAGTTCTCAGCAGTTGTTAGTTTTGGTGTATGCAATAGTTTACCTCCCTCGTTAGTACAGGCAAGCACCAATCYATCATCCGTAAAATCGCTTAAAAAGCCAAAGGGGATTTTTTGGCTGGTGCATTCTAACCAGGTTGTGTCGCCCTTTAACGGCATGCATAAAATAATATGATTGCCTTGTACCATACTGGCATAGTTCGGGTCCATACTTTTCTTTTCAGAACCAGCCGATACTACGCAGTAATAAGAATCTATATTTGCTGCACTGAGCAGGCTTTGCATATAGTTTACTAAAGCTTTACAATCACCATAAGCCAACCGATCTACTTCGCTGGCTGCAATCGGCTGAAAACCACCAATACCAATCTGTACACTAATGTATCTTGTTTTCTCTTGTAAGTACTGATAGATTTTACGCGCCTTATCCTTGTCCGTTTTTTCGTTCTTTACAAGATCCTTTATCATTTCGATGGTGGCAGGTGGCAAGGCTTTGCGTTCTGCTAACAAATCGTCATAAATCCACTTGCCTAGCTCTTTCCAGTTGGTATAACTGCCTTTATGGTTGTAATAATAAAACGCTTGCGGGGCAATCTGGATGTTGGTTGCATAAGTTTCGTGCGCCGGGCTATAGGGTYCAGTTCTAACCGCCAGGATATTATTTGCCTTCCAAATTGTTTTTTTCTGCTTCTCATCAGTTAGTACTTCTGGTGTTCCGCTATAATTCTGGGTTTTTATTCTTACCTGATCTGTTGGCTTACAAATAAAGGTATAAGTACTTTTCTCTACTGAAACATCATCTGCTGGTTTCGGGCTCCAATCGGGTATAATCAGATTTTGTTTATTTCTAATTTCATAATTGTAAACCAGGGTGTAAGGATATTGGTTTACCGGTGGTAGATAGTGTTTTACGCGGCTATCAACAAATAGGGAGAACCCATCGGCCGCGCTCATATCAGCAAAATCGTTTTGAGAAAACTTGTTGGTGAGTTTGCCAACGCTGTTGTAAACTTCTCCTCTTATCCCTTTAATTGAAATATTTTTATCGTAATAGAGTACCAAACGTGCTTCGTCCTCTCCATTTTGGTTAAATACCGTAATGGCTTTTTTTACATTAAGCATTACGTTATCAGGCGAGCGCATATCGATGGTTGTTTCTTCATTCCTGATACAGGCATTGGCGCGGTTGCGCAGGTTAGCGGGAATTAAATCAACATCATAGTTGTCTTGCGCAAAGCCAACAACAGAAACTAAAAGCAAGGAAAATGTGGTAAATAAGAATCTCATTTAATTTGCTTTTTTTAATAAAAACTCTGTTTTCTGGTTTTGGATGATCTTGCTATAGAATTCCTTTAAGAAAAGATATTCTTCAGGCTGATAAATAGCATTGTTAAACTGTAAAATCTGACTCATCGAAATAGTGTTTCCATCTAAACCTGTTTGCAATAAATACTTTCCACCAGAATTGGGTAAAGCTATTGCCATATCTTTTGGTTTTTCTATCAATTGGTATTTTTCTGGTAAAAGCACATTGATGATAATGCGCTCGTCAGACGCTGCACCCAAATCAACTGGGTAGGTACGTTCGTTTAAATTAAATGGATTTTTCGAAATGGTATTGATAAAAAATGGGCTAAAATAAAACTGATCTTTATTTGTACCATCGTTTATGGTAAACTCTACCTCGTATTTTTCTATTAAAGAATTTTCTACACTATCCAGGTTCAAAATTTGATGATCAAGTATCTTAATTCTGGTTAAACGTTCATCAAGCTTCTCGACATATTCATCCGGCGAATTGTATCGAAGAATATCTTTACGTTTGCCATATGCCGCGTAACCCATGGTATGGGTAGTTAAAGTGCCAATGATTTTTCCTTCAGTTGTCATTTTTCCTGTTAGGATATAACTGGTAGTTGTTTTCTGGCTGGCCTTTAAATCAATCCAGTAAGATGGTTTCTTTAAATTGATTACCCTGCCCTGGTCGTTAATACACCGAAGTGGTAACAATCCGAAGGGTAGAAGTGGTTCTGTAGCATCCAGTAAATAACTTTTATCGGCAAGATTTACTTTAGCAACCAGGTAATTAAAATCACTCATTACCGGATAAAGCTTGTTTACTGTTCCATTATCACGGGTAGAAAGGATAACAGCCTCTACATCTAAACCAGCTGCAGAAAGTGCCGCAATTAGGCTCAGGTTAATATCTGCTACGTTGCCCGATCTGTTTTCTAGTGCTTTTTTAATGTTATCTTCGGCGTATTTTCCGTAATAATTATTCCATTTGATCTGTTTTTTAATGTAATTATAAACGGCTTTTGCTTTATCTAAATCGGTAGTGCTTCCTTTCGTAATTTCTGGAATGAGGTCTTTAAAAACATCTTTCCTTTTCATCTGATCGCCCAGGGTTTTATACGATGACAGTTCATAATCAACATCTTTCCAGGTTTTAGTATAGGAAGTTTTTGCTCCATTCAAATTCTGTACGTCCGAAAGCTCAAAATAAATAGCCGATTTAAAGTTACTGGGCGCGGTCATGTTA
>NZ_JBFTRT010000222.1:0-20921 GCF_056399685.1 Pedobacter sp. 01N416 | reverse complement strand
GTTATACACAACCGACACCAATACAGGAGCAATCCATCCCAACGATATTAAAAGGTAAAGATTTATTAGGTTGCGCGCAAACCGGTACCGGAAAAACCGCCGCCTTTGCTATCCCGATGTTGCAGTTATTGCACGAAAAACACATCAATACCAAGGCAACCAAAAACATAAAGGCTTTAATTTTAACGCCGACACGCGAGCTTGCCATCCAGATTGAAGAAAGTTTCAAGGCTTACGGCCGTCATTTAAATTTACGCCATTTAGTAATTTTTGGTGGTGTAAATCAACACTCGCAGGTAGAAGCTTTAAGAAAAGGCGTTGATATTTTAGTTGCAACACCCGGCCGTTTATTAGATTTAATGAACCAGGGTTTCATCAATTTAAATACCATCGAATTGTTCGTATTGGATGAAGCCGACCGTATGCTCGATATGGGCTTTATTCACGATGTGAAAAGAGTGGTGGCTAAATTGCCTGCAAAACGCCAGACTTTATTTTTCTCTGCAACCATGCCAGATGAAATCCAGAAGTTGGCAAATACGATTTTATCTAGTCCGACAAAAGTAGAAGTTACCCCCATTTCTTCTACAGCAGAAACAATTGTTCAATCGGTTTATTTTGTAGACAAACCTGATAAAAAGAAATTATTGATCCACCTTCTTGAGGATAGAAAGATCGAAACTGCTTTGGTTTTTACCCGTACCAAACATGGTGCAGACCGTATTGTTAAGGATTTGGCACATGCTGGTGTTAAAGCTGCTGCCATTCACGGCAATAAATCGCAAAATGCCAGACAAAGGGCATTAACTGATTTTAAAGACCGTAAAATACGCGTTTTAGTAGCTACCGATATTGCTGCCCGTGGTATTGATATCGATCAGTTATCGCACGTTTTCAATTTCGAATTGCCGAATATTCCTGAATCTTATGTACACAGAATTGGCCGTACTGGCCGTGCTGGTGCAAACGGGATTGCCATTTCTTTCTGTGATGCAGAAGAAAACGAATACTTATTGGATATCCAGAAACTGATTAAAATTACGCTTCCGGTTGTTGATGATCATCCTTATCCATTAAGCTGGGAAAGTATGCTTGCTAAAAACCAGGTTAAACGTAAACCACAAGCCCAATCTAAAGGCGGTGGCGGCGCTAAAAAAGGTGCTGATGGCAATATGAGCGGTAAACCACGCAATGCCAGCAACAACAGAAGATTTGGCGGAAATAGAAAAAGAGGTGAAAGATAATCGCGGTCGTCATTCTGAACTTGTTTCAGAATCTTACTTACAAAATAGATGCTGAAATAAATTCAGCATGACGTATCTTATAAGTGATAACAAAAAACCCGGATTACGAAACGTAGTCCGGGTTTTGTTTTTTATCGCTTTAGTCTAATCTGATAATCAATAAATTAAAACGCCGCGTCCCTCCTAACTTGATTGGGAATCGCAATCCGATAGCTTTAAGATTCCCGCCTACGCGGGAATGACGGAACTTTTTATATTTCTAGCTTAGGCAAGCGCAAGAAAACCCTCTACCCTAAACCTTCCGCCTTATACCTCTTTACACTACCACATTAATAATCTTTCCTTTAACGAAAATGATCTTTTTAGTTGGTTTTCCATCCAGGAATTTCTGGAATTGCTCATCAGCCAATAAAATGCTTTCTACCTCTGGCTGAGCTAAAGTTAAGCTCAAATTCAGGTTCATTTTCATTTTACCGTTGATTGAAACCGGATAGGCAAACTCATCTTCTACCAAATACTCAGGTTTAAATGTCGGGAAAGCTGTATACGATAAAGTTCCGGCTTCATTACCTAGCAATACCCAAAGCTCTTCGCAGATATGTGGCGCATAAGGTGAAAGGATAATCACCATATCTTCCAAAATCTGACGGTTTTTGCATTTCAGATCGGTTAACTCGTTTACTGCAATCATGAAACTCGATACAGAAGTATTGAATGAGAAACGCTCGATATCATCCTGCACCTTTTTAATGATTTTATGTAGCGATTTTAATTCGGCTTTTGTAGGAACAGCATCGTTTACATGGAAAGCCCATTCTTCGTTGTGGAACAAGCGCCAGAATTTACGCAAGAACTTAAATACACCTTCAATACCATTCGTATTCCAAGGTTTACTCTGCTCTAACGGACCTAAGAACATTTCGTACATCCGCAAAGTATCAGCACCATAACGTTCAATCAAATCATCGGGATTAACCACGTTGAATTTTGATTTCGACATTTTCTCTACTTCGACACCACAGATGTATTTCCCGCCTTCAAGAATAAATTCTGCATTAGCATATTCTTCTCTCCAGGCTTTGAACTTAGCGATGTCTAAAGTATCATTTTCAACAATGTTCACATCAACGTGCAATGCTGAAGTTTTATATTCTTTTCTTAATCCAGCTGATACATAAGTGTTAGTAGGTTTTCCGTTCTCATCGTTAATGCGATATACAAAATTACTTCTACCCTGAATCATGCCCTGGTTAATCAGTTTTTTGAAAGGTTCTTCTTCTTTGGTATAACCTAAATCTTTCAAAAATTTATTCCAGAAACGGCTGTACAATAGGTGACCGGTTGCATGCTCAGAACCACCGATATACAAATCCACATCTTTCCAATATTCAACAGCTTCTTTTGAAGCAAAATCGTTATTGTTATTGGCATCCATATAACGGTACCAGTACCAGCTGCTTCCTGCCCAACCCGGCATGGTGCTTAACTCATAATGTCCACCATCTTTTGGAACCCAGTCTTCAGCCCTGGCCAAAGGTGGTTCTCCTGTTTCAGTTGGTAAATATTTATCAATTTCAGGAAGTAACAATGGTAATTCTTCTTCTTTTACCAAATAAGGCAATCCATCTTTAAAGTAAACCGGAATAGGCTCGCCCCAATAACGCTGGCGACCAAAAATCGCATCACGCTGACGGAAGTTTACTTTTGCTTTCCCTACTTTCTCTTCTTCCAACCAGTTATTTAAAAATGGAACAGCTTCTTTATATGTCATTCCGTTTATGAAACCTGAGTTGATGTATTTTCCTTCTTTAGTTGGATCTGCCTGAACATCTATATCTTTTTGTCCGTCCAAAATCTGGATAATTGGCAAATTAAAATGTGTGGCAAATAACCAATCGCGTTGATCGCCACTCGGAACGCCCATTACCGCGCCAGTTCCGTAACCTGCCAACACATAATCAGCAATCCATAACTGCACGCGTTCGCCACTTACAGGGTTAATTACATAGGTACCCGTAAAAGCACCAGACACCGTTTTGGTATCGGCCATACGGTCTAACTCTGATTTCTTTTTAGTTAAAGCGATGTAGTTTGCAATGTCCTCTTTTTGTTCAGGAGTAGTTAATTCTGCAACCCACTCATGCTCCGGAGCTAAAACCAGGTAAGAAACCCCAAAAATGGTATCTACACGGGTGGTAAAAACTTCTATATATTTTTCAGTTTTCAGTTTTGAGTTTTCAGTCTCTTCAACTGCCAACTGTGAATTGTCAACGGCAAACCTTACGGATGCTCCAACACTTTTACCGATCCAGTTACGTTGCATTTCTTTAATTGGTTCTGGCCAATCGATGGTATCCAAACCCTGCAAAAGTCTGTCAGAATAAGCTGTAATCCGCATGCTCCATTGCATCATTTTCTTTTGCTCAACAGGGAAACCGCCACGTTCCGAGAAGCCATCTTTAACCTCATCATTCGCCAAAACGGTTCCTAAAGCCGGGCACCAGTTTACAGTACTCTCGCGAAGATAAGTTAAACGGTATTTTAACAATTCAATCTGTTTTTCTTCATCGGTAAAGGTTGCCCAGTCGCTCGGCATAAATTCTTTAGTATCTTCATCACAAACTGCTTTAACATCAGCTGTACCAGAAGCATTAAATTTTTCGATCAACGTGGTAATATCTTCTGCCCTATCGTTTTCGATATTGTACCATGAATTGAACAACTGCATAAAAATCCACTGTGTCCATTTATAATAAGATGGCTCACTGGTGCGTACTTCTCTGCTCCAATCGAAAGAAAAACCAATTTGGTCTAACTGCCTGCGATAGGTTGCAATGTTTGCCTCGGTGGTAATGGCAGGGTGCTGTCCGGTTTGTATGGCGTACTGCTCTGCGGGTAATCCGAACGAATCGTATCCCATTGGATGCAATACATTGAAGCCTTTAAGGCGTTTATATCTTGAAAAAATATCTGATGCAATGTAACCCAGTGGGTGACCAACGTGCAGGCCTGCTCCTGATGGATAAGGAAACATATCTAACACATAATATTTTGGTTTTTCAGAATTGCTTTCGGCTTTAAACGTTTGATGATCTGCCCAAAATTTCTGCCACTTTTGCTCTATTTCTTTGAATTGGTAATCCATTGCAAGTTTTAAATTTTTAAAGGTGCGAAAATACGGAAATTAAGGGGCTTAAAAAAGCAGATTCATGATAATATTTTACCAGCAGAAATGCAGAATTAGAAGAAGTTAGGGGTAAAAACCTACACGTCTTTTGTGCACTTAGATATCATCTGATGCTTTATGCCAAAATAAATGTTTCGCTAAATATTTATCATAATAAACAATTTTAGCTCTATTACCCAACGAGATCGTCACCCTGTCCCGAAATTTCGGGATCAGGGCCTATCTTGCTTGGAAAGATGCTGAAATGAATTCAGCATGACGGCCCTAAGATTTAACACAAAAAAAAGCGCCATTGATGTTAAAAATCAATGGCGCAGCAAATAATCGGGGGATTAAGATCTTATCTTGATAAAAAATATACTTTAGTAACGTTTGTTTTATCAATTTTAGCAGTAAACTCTAATTTGTTTGCAGTAATACTGTTTACTTTACAATAATTCAATCCATCATTAATATCCATGCTGAACTGATCAGAATAAATGATTACATAAGTTCCGATTGTTCTGTTACCCGATAAACTCAGCTCTACCTGATCATCGTTATTTGATTTGTAGTCAACATAATCACTTGTTGTACCATAGGTAACAGTCCCATTAATCTTTTTTGGATCTTTCAATGTTTCTTCAGCAGTATAACCGGAAGTTACAATTTTATTTAACGTCCATCGGCCTAACATCTGGGCTTTTAAAGAAGTATCATCTTTTTTGCACGAAATAATTGTAGAGGCGATAAGTAAGAATAGGCTCAGAATAGTAATTTGTCTTTTCATAGTTAAATTTAGTTTTAAGATATCCATAATTAACGCCGTTTCAACAAATTTCGTACCGCGTTTTCACAAAAAGTAAATTTAATTAAAGAATTAATACTCAAACTAAAAGCAAAAGCTTTCCGTTAATATTCATTTAGCAATCATTAATTGGTGTTTATCAGGTATAATTTATATTTTCGCAGAAACAAAAATGAAATACATGGAAGAATTCGAAGTAAGTGATGCATCTAAGAAAACCAAAACCGTTTATATCTCCACTATAATCAGTATTGCTTTGGTTTTATTAATGCTGGGACTGCTTGGTTTGGTACTTGTACATGCCAAAAACCTGTCTAACTACGTTAAAGAAAACATCGTTTTAAACATTATTGTTGATGAAGGCGCAAAAGAAGCCGATGTTTTGGCCTTTCAGAAGGAATTAAATGGCTAACATCTACCTTCGATGTGTATTTAAAAGCAGAATATGCGAACAATAAAAGCATCGATGCCTTAAAAGCAAGTATTTCTAAAAACCCTGTAGTTAAAGAAGTGGTTTACCAAAGCTCTTTAATTGATATGGTAAACAAAAATATCAGCACCATTGGCTTAATTATTTTAGCCTTTGCCGCACTGCTATTAATCATTTCTATAGCACTGATTAACAACACAATAAGATTGGCAATCTACTCACAGCGTTTTTTAATTAAAAGTATGCAGCTGGTTGGTGCAACGAAAAACTTTATTCGACGTCCTTTCTTATTATATGCTGCTTTACATGGCTTAATTGCTGCATTTATTGCCATTATTATTTTATTGGCAACCTTAATTTATGCCCGCAAAGAGGTACCTGAGATTATTATTTTAAATAACTACCAGGAATTTGGCTTCGTATTTATAGGCCTTTTAATTGTGGGTATTTTTATAACAGGCATTAGTACATGGTTTGCAGTAAGCAGATATTTACGTTTAAAATCTTATCATCTTTATAGATAATGGCAGAAAAAAAAACAGGTCCGGTTGCAAAGGACGTTAAAAGCGAATTGGTTTTCACCAAAAAAAACTATCAGTTATTGTTAATCAGCATTGCAATTGTAGCAGTTGGCTTTATATTAATGATGGGTACTACTGGCGACATTTATGATTTCAGAAGGACTTTATTAGCACCGATAGTGGTGTTGGCGGGTTTTGCTTTTGGCATTTATGCTATCCTAAAAAAATAATTTTATCCTAAAGGATTATACTTGAAACGCTTAATTTATTGGTTAAGCGTTTTCTTTATTTCTTATCTTTTCTAAAAACATGAACTATTTTGAAGCCATTATTCTGGCAATTATTGAAGGTTTAACTGAATTTTTACCTGTATCGAGCACCGGACACATGGCCATAACATCCGCCCTGATGGGAATCGGTAAAGATGACTTTGTAAAGCTTTTTGAAGTTGCTATTCAATTAGGTGCAATCTTGGCTGTGGTGGTAATTTACTGGAAAAAATTCTTCAACTTTTCTGATTGGAAGTTTTATCTGAAATTAATTATTGCTGTTATACCTGCTTTGGTTTTTGGTTTTCTATTGAATGATTTTATTGATAATACTTTGGGCAATCCTATATTTATCTCTGCCGTTTTATTAATTGGAGGCGTAATACTCTTATTGGTTGATAAGTGGTTTAAAAACGCTACAATTGACAGTGAAAAAGAAATCACAAACGCAACTGCGTTAAAGATCGGTTTTTTCCAGGTGCTTGCTATAGCTTTCCCTGGCTTAAGTAGAAGTGCCGCGACAATTTTGGGCGGAATGAGTCAAAAATTAACAAAAAGTGCGGCTGCAGAATTCTCATTCTTTTTAGCCGTGCCCACAATGTGCGCAGCAACAGGATACAAGCTTTTAAAAGGCTATCATTTGTTAAATACAGAAAATATTAAGTTGTTATTAGTGGGTAATATTGTTGCTTTTATTGTTGCTATAATCGCTATAAAATCATTTATCGGCTTTTTAACCAAACACGGATTTAAAGTTTTCGGCTGGTACCGTATTGCTTTGGGAATTATCATATTAGCATTGTTCTTATCAGGATATCATATTGATATAAACTAATCCGTATCTTTGCGCAAAAAAGATTTGTGAGTACCGAAAATTCAAAATTTAAAGACTTCAATTTTGCTGAAGGCGAATTGCTCTTAATTAATAAACCATACAAATGGACTTCGTTTGATGTAGTGGGCAAAATCCGTAATTCTTTAAAACCGCTAAAACTAAAGGTTGGTCATGCCGGCACTTTAGACCCCCTTGCTACAGGCTTGCTAATCATCTGTACAGGCAAATTAACTAAGCAGATAGACACTTTCCAGGCAGAAGAGAAAGAATATACAGGCACCATGATTTTGGGTGCTACAACCCCGTCATTCGATATGGAGACCGAGGTAGATCAAACTTTCGACATCAGTAACATCACCGAAGAAGATATATACGCTGCCTGTACACCATTTATTGGCGATATAGAACAATATCCACCAGCACATTCTGCTGTTAAGGTAAATGGAGAGCGTTTATACGTAAAAGCAAGGCTGGGTGAAGAGGTTGAGCTACGTAAACGTTTTGTAAGCGTTCCAGCGTTTGAAATAACACGCATCGAACTGCCAGAGATCGATTTTAGAATTGTATGCAGTAAAGGCACATACATCCGTTCATTAATATCCGATTTTGGTAAAACTTTAAACAGTGGCGCTTATCTTTCCAAACTTACACGTACCCGGAGCGGAAACTTTTTGCTTAAAGATGCGTTTGAGGTATTAGAACTTGTTAATTATATTCGTAGCAAGAAAGAAGAAGCTAAAACTGCAGCAGAGGCATGAACCGCATCAAAAACAGAAACATCAGGTTTATAAAAGAAATTCTTTTAATTATTGCAGGTGTAACTTCGGCATGTTTTGGCTTAAAAAGCTTTTTAATGCCCAGTCATTTTATTGATGGTGGTGTTACGGGTATTTCTCTTTTGCTAAGCACCTTAACTGGCTGGAATTTATCGTACCTTATTGTAATTATCAACATTCCCTTTGTAATTTTAGGTTATAGGCAGATTGGTAAAGGCTTTGCCCTTAAAACCGCTATTGCCATTGCTGCGCTCTCGTTGGCCTTAATTTTTCTTCCCTTTCAGCCCATTACCCACGATAAATTGCTCATCGCATTTTTCGGCGGGTTATTTTTAGGCGGTGGGATTGGATTGGCCATGCGCGGTGGCTGTGTTATCGACGGAACAGAGGTTTTAGCGCTTTACATCAGTAAAAACAGCATTTTAACCGTTGGAAATATCATCCTGATTTTAAATATCATTATTTTCGCCTTCGCAGCTTATTTCTTAAATATCGAAACTGCGCTATATGCTATTCTAACGTATCTATCGGCATCAAGCACGATCGATTTCATTGTAAATGGCATAGAACAATACACCGGTGTTACCATTATTTCTGAGCACCWGGAAGACATAAAAGCATTCATCATTAACGAAATGAAACGCGGAGTGACCATTTATAAAGGTGAAGGTGGTTATGGAGAAAAGAAAGATATCGATATTATTTTCACTGTGGTTACCAAACTAGAAATGAGCAAATTACAAACCGCTATTCGCCAGATCGATCCGGATGCATTTGTGATACAACAACAGATTGCCGATTTAAAAGGCGGGGTCGTAAAACGCCATGCTTTACATTAATAAATAATAGAAATTGGGCATGCCCCTAAGCTGTGCAAAGGGTCGGGCTGTACGCTAAATCCCCGATGAAACCTGTAAAACAAGCAAGCATGCCACAAAATAATAAACAACAATGCTTAAATCGGGGGATACCGCTTCCATCCCTCATGCAAAACCCACACCGATAAAATAGATTTACCATTGAAAATATATCATAACCTTTCGGATTTTAAAAAATTAGATAATGCCATTGTAACCATTGGCACTTTTGATGGCGTGCATTTCGGACACCAAAAAATCATTAAACAACTGGTAGAAAAGGCAAAATCCGACAACGGAGAAAGTGTAATATTAACTTYTTTCCCACACCCTAGAATGATTATAGATCCTGAAAACCAGGAGCTAAAAATGATTAATACCATTAATGAAAAAGCCGAAATTTTAAAAGGTTTAGGTGTAGATCATTTAATCATCACGCCATTTACCAGAGATTTCTCCAATCAGCTGCCTGAGGATTATATAAAAAACACGTTGGTAAATAACATTGGTACCAAGCATATTATTATTGGTTACGACCACCGCTTTGGTAAAGATCGTTCGGGCAACCTAAACGATTTAAAAGCTGCTGGCCTACATTATGGTTTTAGTGTGGAGGAAATTATGGAGCAGGATATTCATGATGTTGCAGTAAGCTCTACCAAAATCCGTCAGGCGCTCTTAGCGGGCGACGTAAGCTTGGCCAACGATTATCTGGGTTATCCGTTTTCTATTTTTGGAAGGGTAATCAAAGGCGATAAAATCGGAAGAACAATAGGTTTCCCAACAGCTAATATCTTTGTAGAAGAAACTTATAAACTGATTCCCTTATTTTGAATCTGTAAGTTAACAGATTTAAATCAGATTTTGCTTTCAAAAAAGCCTCATTTTCGTTATATTAGCGGCAATGAGGCTTTTTTACATCATCTTTTTTCTGTCTATATCCATTAATTTTGCGGCCTTCGCATCGCAGGAAAAAAGAAATGATGTACCATTAAAAAACACCAAAATAAGTTTCATTTCAAGCAAAAAAAATATCAAATCCAATTCTGATTTTAATCAGGATAGTGAAAGTTTGCAAAAAGATTTCATTAACAGTCCAATTATAAAAATATCATCCAGTGCGTTTGTACTGATCACTTTTTTGCTGTTTCTTTTTTTCAAGAACAAAACCATCAATACAAAAGTTGTAATCAGGAGATTAAAATATAATTATTGGTGCCTGTTTAAGATGCTCTACCCAAAACATGTTTTTTGGTAAGTAATTTCATTTTTAACCACAAATGTGGGGTTTTCAATAAAATGCCGAGTAACAATACTCGGAAATAAATTATTTAATCATCAATACCCATTTTTTATAGATGCATTTACCCGATTTAATTGCCGATTTAGGATTAATCCTTGCTGCTGCAGGGATAACCACCCTCATATTTAAACGAATTAAACAACCGTTGGTTTTAGGTTATATACTGGCCGGCCTGTTGGTTGGCTCACATTTAGATTTTTTCCCTTCAGTTACCGATACAAAAAGCATCAATATTTGGGGCGAAATAGGCGTAATTTTCCTTTTATTCAGTTTAGGTTTAGAATTCAGTTTTAAAAAACTGGTTAAAGTTGGCGGTTCTGCCTCCATCACGGCGATCGTGAAAGTGCTTTTTATCATTCTGGCGGGCTACTTGGTAGGTAAAGCAATGGGCTGGAAAGACATGGATAGTTTATTCCTTGGGGGTATCTTGTCCATCTCATCAACAATGATTACCATTAAGGCTTTCGAAGAACTTGGTTTAAAACATAAAAAGTTCGCAGGCCTGGTTTTTGGCGTTTTAATTGTTGAAGATCTGGTGGCCATCTTGTTATTGGTACTATTCTCTACCCTGGCGGTTAGTCAGCAATCGGCAGGTACAGAAATGCTGTATTCCATTTTAAAACTGGCTTTTTTCCTAGTACTTTGGTTCTTGGGCGGAATATTCCTGGTTCCTTCATTTCTTAAAGCAACCAAGAAATTAATGAACGACGAAACCATGTTGGTGGTATCTTTAGCGTTATGTTTGGTAATGGTATTACTGGCCGATAAGGTGGGCTTCTCTCCTGCCTTGGGGGCATTTATTATGGGATCCATTTTGGCAGAAACCACACAGGCAGAAAGAATCGAACATTTAACCAAATCAGTAAAGGATTTATTCGCAGCGGTATTTTTTGTTTCGGTCGGTATGCTGATCGACCCTTCAATGCTGGTTAAGTACGCTGTACCAATTATCGTTGCTACGTTAGTGATTATTTTAGGGAAAATTATATTTACCATTTTAGGGGCGTTATTATCTGGTCAGCCGTTAAAAACTTCGGTACAATCGGGCATGAGTTTGGCGCAGATTGGTGAATTTTCATTCATCATTGCCTCATTAGGCTTAACCCTTAAAGTAACAAGCGATTTCCTTTATCCTATTGCGGTAGCGGCAGCAGCGATCACTACATTTACTACGCCATATCTGATTAAACTATCTGAACCTTTTTACCGGTACTTGAACCGTGTTTTACCTAAAAAATGGTTAGATGGGATCGAAAGATACAGCTCCAGTACCGAAGGAATTACAACATTAAGCGATTGGAAGGTTTTATTGAGGTCTTATATTTTTAATACCATTATCCACTCCGTGATTATTATTGCGATCATCTTTTTAGCCTACAGGTACGTTCAGCCTTTTATTGTGAACAATATTTCCAATAGTTTAACTTCTATTATTATCAGCGTAGTGGTTTCCTTCATTTTAATGTCGCCATTTTTATGGGCGTTATCTATCCGAAGGATCCAGCGAACAGCCTATTCCCACCTTTGGCTGAACAAAAAATATACCCGGGGGCCGTTAATCGCAATCGAGTTTTTCAGAATTGCCTTAGGCATTTTCTTTGTAGGTTTTTTAATGTATGAGTTTTTTGATACCTGGATTGCCGCTGTAATCGCATTAGTCCTGATTATCTTAGGTATGGTCATCTTCTCCAGGAAACTGCAGTCTTTTTACGATAAACTGGAAAGACGTTTCATGTTGAATTTAAATGCACGTGAGCATCAAAAACCTAACATTTTACCCTGGGATACTCACTTAACTGAAATCACTGTTTCCCCTGAATCGGAAGTAGTTGGAAAAACACTTACCGAATTAATGATCAGGGAAAAATATGGCGTTAACATTGCTTTAATAGAACGTGGAAGAAATAACATTCCAACACCGGGAAGAGATGAGCGGCTTTATCCAAACGATAAACTGCTATTAATTGGTGCTGATGATCAATTGGCTGCTGTTAAAGTACTTTTAGAAGTTGATGCGCCGGAAACAGCTGAAGAAAATAATTTCCCGAATAAAGAAATGACCTTACAAAAGGTAGTTGTTCATGCCGAATCGCCTGTTTATGGATTAAGTATTAGAAATGCAGGTATCCGCGAAAAAGCACAGGCATTAATTGTTGGCATAGAAAGGGGTACTGATCGGATATTGAATCCTTCCTCAGACTTTGTATTCGATAACGGCGATGTAATTTGGATTGTTGGGAACAATAAGAAAATAAAAGAGGTTATTTAGTTAGTCCCGAGTCATAAGTCCGAAGTCAGGAGTCTAGATGCATAGATAGTATGTTTTTTCACTTTCGGACCTCCGACTTCTGACTTCCGACCAAAAAAACTATCTTCGTATATAACCTAACCTATGAAAGTTGATAGAGAAAAGAGTGAGTTTCTTGATGATATGATTGAGCAATGGCAAAGTGATGGCTTAATTAATGATGAAACAGGCGATAAACTCCGTAAAAGTTATGAAGCCAAAAACTTCGATTGGTTACGCCTGGCACAGTATGCTTTTTGGGTAGCCTTGGCTTGCGGTTTTATTGCACTTGGATCGCTCCTCATTGATAATTCGATCTTGAACTATTTAAAACGGGTTTACAATACACCAAACATCGTAATTGCTATTGTTTCTGGCGGATTGGCAGCATGGCTTTATATTTTAGGTTTTAAGCGAAAAAAGAAACTGGCCCATTTAAAGTTTAGTAATGAAGCTATCGTTTTCTCAGCAATTTTACTTACCGCAAATGCCATTGCTTATTTCGGGAAGGCACTAGACAATGGATCTGGCAATTTCTCCATCCTTATCCTAATATCAGTTTTCATTTATGGTGCTTTAGGTTATATATTCAATTCGCGTTTAATCTGGATTTTTGCTTTGATATCTTTAGGTGCCTGGTTTGGTACTGAAACAGGTTATTTAAGCCGTTGGAATTATTACTTCCTTGGCATGAATTATCCTTTGCGCTTTGTAGTTTTTGGCGCTGCATTAACCGCAGCGTCGTTTATTATGAAAGCTTTCCCCAAAACACACAACTTCTTTCAGGTTACTTATATCGCAGGAATGGTTTATTTGTTTGTCTCGCTTTGGGCCTTATCCGTATTCGGCAATTTTGCCAGTTTAGAAGAATGGTACAAGGTTAGACAGCTAAGCCTATTTTATTGGGCATTAATTTCAGGAGCTATCTGTGTAGCAAGTACGCTCTTTGGTTTAAAATACCGTGATGACATTGCCCGCGAGTTCGGCATTACTTTTCTCTTTATTAATCTTTATACACGCTATTTCGAATACTTCTGGGACAGTTGGCATAAAGCTTTATTCTTTTCGGTACTGGCGGCCTCTTTTTGGCTGATCGGCAGAAAAGCAGAGAAAATATGGAATGTAGAGTTTTTGAAGTAAAAGTTAACACCAGTTTAAAGTAAAAAAATCATTCTCTCAATCTATAAGATAAAATGCAAGTTAAAAAGCAAAATTTATATACAAAGATTATTGAACTGCTTAACCAAGCGAGGCAAAATGTAGCACAAACCATTAACAATACAATGGCTACTGCTTACTTCGAAATTGGCAGAATGATTGTTGAAGAAGAGCAACACGGGAAAGAAAGAGCAGAATATGGTAAACAAATTTTAAATGAACTTTCTGAAAAATTAGGTACTGAATTTGGCAAAGGTTTTTCGAAAAGAAATTTAGAACAAATGCGCCAGTTTTATTTAACTTATTCAATTGCGCAGACAGTGTCTGCGCAATTGGGAAAAGATCAGACAGCCCTTGACGAATTCAAAAATGAAGAAATTGCCGATACAGTATCCCGTAAATCTATAAATCAGCAGACACTGTCTCCGCAATTCAAACTTACATGGTCTCACTACCTTAAGTTAATCAGAATAACCGATGTAAACGAACGTAATTTTTACGAAATAGAAGCAATAAAAAATAATTGGAGTTTACGCGAGTTGCAGCGCCAATATGATTCAGCATTATATACACGTTTAGCAATAAGCAAAAACAAGGAAGAAATACGATCACTTGGCCAGAAAGGACAAATAATCGAAAAAAATAAGGATTTAATAAAAGACCCCTACGTACTGGAATTTCTAGGTATACCCGAAAAAAGCTTTTATTCAGAAAATGACTTAGAGCAAAAATTAATCGATAAACTCGAACATTTCTTATTAGAATTAGGCAATGGCTTTACCTTTGTAGCCCGTCAAAAAAGAATAACTTTCGAAGAAAAACATTTCAAAATAGATTTAGTTTTCTATAACCGTATCTTAAAGTGTTTTGTACTTATTGATTTAAAAATCGGAGAACTAAAACATCAAGATATTGGTCAGATGCAGATGTATGTGAACTATTTCGATAGAGAAGTAAAACTTGAGGATGAAAACAAAACGATCGGTATTATCCTTTGTCAAGATAAAAGTGAATCTGTTGTAAGATATACACTTCCAGAAAACAATGAACAAATTTTCGCAAGTAAGTATTTAACTGTTTTACCTAGCGAAAAGGATTTCATTAAAATCATTGAGAATTAATTCAAATGAAAATATACCAACAAGCCTTAGCACTTAGAGAACGAAGAAGAGGTTTCCATATCATTACTGATGAGGTTGAGGATGCCCTGCCTCAAATTGACGAAATTAACATTGGCATTTGCCAGGTTTTTATACAGCATACTTCTGCTTCACTTACCATCAACGAAAATGCAGATCCTACGGTTAGGGTTGATTTTGAAATGTTCTTTAATAAAACTGTAAAAGAAAATGATCCCGATTATGAGCATGACTATGAAGGATCGGACGACATGCCTGCCCACTTAAAATCGGCACTTTTGGGCAGTTCAGTAACCATTCCGATTAGAAACGGCAGATTAGCGCTTGGTACCTGGCAGGGCATTTATCTTTGCGAGCACCGCAACCATGGCGGCCAAAGAAGATTAATCGTTACAGCTTGGGGCGAATAAATAATTTTAAACTTTCTTAACTTCTTTTTTAATTTCGGGATGATTATCCTGAATGGATTTACTTCCTGTTTCTATCTCAATTTCTTTTGTGGTAACGGCATAATGAGAAGGGTAAATTTCAGATCCAAAAGCAACTGCATAAGCTTTGGTAAATTCGGCACCAAAATATAAAATGATGGAAGAATAATAAGTCCATAAAAGTACAACTACCAATGAACCTGTTGCGCCATAAGTACTCCCAACATCGCTCTGCCCTATATAAAGTGAAATGGCAAATTTACCGATCATAAATAGTAAAGCGGTAACTATTGCACCAGCAATTACATCATGCCATTTTATAATTGCATCTGGCAATACCTTAAATATTACGCCGAATATTAATGAAATAACAGCCAAGGTTACAATYTGATTAAGGATGTAAAATACGATAACAGATATTTCGGCAAAGCGGGCTTGCAAGCGATCACTAAAGGCATCGAGTACAGATGTAACCGCTAGCGAAACCAGCAGTACAAAACCTAAACTGATAATTACAGAAAATGATAGAAAACGATTTTGCAACAGCTTCACCCATCCTCTTTTCGGCTTCGGTTTTAAACCCCATATGGTATTAATAGAATCCTGAATATCGCCAAAAACGGTAGTTGCCCCAATTAATAGGGTGATGATACCGATAATTAAAGCAATGGTGCTTTTCCCATCCAGATAAGCATTCTTGATCAACTGCTGTAAGGAAACGGCCGATTCTCTACCTAAAAATCCCTCAAGCTGGGCATAAACCTGTCCTTCGGCTATTTCTCTCCCTAAAAATATACCGCACAAAGAAATAATAACCACGAGCAGTGGCGCCATGGAAAACACCGTATAATAGGCTAATGAGCCACTAAGTTTCGTTACTTTATGATCATTAAATCCTGTAAACGATGCTTTTAAAATGCCCCATATTCCTTTTAAAGTGATTTTATTCTTTGCCATAACAAACGATTTAAGATGAGATGCTCTAAACTTAAACCGCTCATATTTTGAATTGTTTGTTAATTAATGAGGCGAATACAAGATGTAAAGAAACCAAATGCACAAAAAAAGCTCCGAATTTGGTCGGAGCTTTTTCTTTATCGATTAGACGATTTTATATTATTTGGCCTTAATCCATGAAGCAATATCGTTAACTAAAGTTTCAGACACGCTTACCGCTGCTTGATACTGGGCCATTGTACCCTTTTCGGTTTGAGAACTTAACAGGTGGTTTAAGTCTGGGTAAAATTTAAGAACCACATTTTTCTTTTTACTTAAGGCAGCATTCCATAAATCAAAATCTACTTTGCCCACCTGAAAATCATTACCGCCCTGCAATACGTATATTTTAGGTTTCGAAAGGCTTTTTGCTACAGCAACCTGATTGTAGGTATTTAAATCTGTCCAATATTTTGCAGGCAGTCCTAAAATTAAAGAATCAGGTTTTATGGTAGTTCCCAACTGCGAAATTCTGCTTTTATCAATTTCCACATAAGCATCTGCCAGTTGTTTTTTAAAGGCAGCTGTTGTATCGTTAGCCTGATCGAACATATACTTATTCTGATCAACAATAATATCTGTTAGTTTTCTGGCAGGTGTTGCTGCCAAAATAATTCCTGCTAAATCAGGTGTAATGGTGGCCATTTTAGGTGCCAGCATTCCGCCTAAACTATGGCCAAATACATAAACAGCTTTAGGATTAGCGCCAACAACAGTTTTTGCGAGTGCAATAGCTGCAGTTGCATCATCCAGCACTTCTTCTTTTACTGTAAATGCTTTATTAAATTCATTCGGATAGATTAAGGTCCGTTTTACATAACGAACAGAAGCAATGCCTTTGGAGGCTAAACCGCCAGCTAAATCTTTAAAGGGTTTATTCGCACCAACTGATTCATCCATATCTGCCGGACCAGAGCCATGTACAAAAACCACAATAGGGAAATTTTTGGCATTTTTTGGCGTGGTGACAATGGCTGCCAACTGTTTTCCTGCCGGCCCAATATATACCGATTTTTCTTTGTATAAACTGGTATCAACATAAGTTGGTTTTAAATAAGCGGCCGCTTTTCGAGACGGCGCGAGGAAGATTCCGACGATTTTCTGTGAGCTTTACTTTGAACGGCATCTAACGATTCTGCCTTTCCATATTTTGTTCCAATATCTCCCCAAAGTTTCTTTAAACTTTCTTCCGTTAACTTCGTTTTTAAAGTATCATCAAAGAAAGCGTGGGCATCTTTAAACTTCTCTTCCTGCAACAGTTTAAAAAAGTCGTTTGCACCGTTGAACAGCTGGATCACATTTTGAGAAAATGCTGTAGTTGTAAATAATAAAGCAATTATAAATAAAAGGCTTTTTTTCATCCGTGTTTTGTTTTAATGGTAATGATTCTTCATGATTAATCCTTTTCTGGATCTAAAAAATCATGATGGTTCATGTATTGTGTTTGGTTGTTTACAATACCCAAAGTTAACAATATTTGGTTCTGAAAAGCCGCAACCTAAACTAGCCGTTTAGTTTTAACTAATTTTAACATTTGATGCCAGTTTCTTCCACAAAATGTATGGGATAAACATAATTACCAGGGCAATAAGTGGAGGGATTAAAAGCGATATGCCATCGCCAACAAATGCCCTGGAGGCAAAGGCACCAATAAAATTAATGGCAAAACCTGCATAGGCCCATTCTTTAATGACAAAAAATTTATTTTGGAGGATGGATGCCGCCCCAAGCAGTTTTGCAATACCAACAATGATGAGCAGATACATCGGATAACCGAGGTGTTTAAATACTTCTTTACCTGCTTCCTGTTGAGTAATCCCTCCAACGCCATCCATAATCATCATTAATGCGAAAATAATGGTGGCAATCCAATACCATGTTTTTAACTTCTTCATATGTATCTGTTTTTATCGTAATTTATTAACCAATTATTCCCAAAGCGATCTGTTAAATCGCCAAAAAGTGCGCCCCAAAATGTTTCCTGTAGCGGATGGGATGCCTTCCCTCCTGTTGAAAGTTTACGGTAAAAAGCCCGGGCCTCTTCTTCCGAATTACAATTCAGCATCATAGCAATCGAATTCCCCTTAACTAATCCGCGTTCTTCTACCATATCTGTTGCCATAATCACCAAATCATCTTTAGCCAAAACAGCATGCATAATACTCCGCTTCATAATATTGGGCATTTTATCAACAATAAGCGATTCTCCAATGGTTTCGAAGGTCAATTCTCCTCCCAAACAACCCTGATAGAATGTCATTGCTTCGCGGCAGTTGCCGTTAAAAGTGAGATATGAATTTATACTTGCCAATTGATTTTATTTTTTGATGCCTACCATTAAGCGCACATCTGTTTCGTTAATATACATTTCGAGGCAATAGCCGTTTGGATCAATGTTGGATTGATTGAGCAATTTTTCGAAGCTCTTCCCAATCTGGCTAACATCTTTCATAAAATCGGGAACCACTTCACTAATAAATGTTCCTTTCTTTATGGTAAAGGCTTCGACATCAAATTTCTCAGCTTCGCCATCTGTTATTTCTTCAACGGCAGCCTTATAAATAATCTCCCGTTTTTCGTTAGGCCTGCTTATTCCAAAATACCTGCGTTGCTTATCAAGTGGAAACAGGGCATGAAGTTTTTGATGTGCCGCCAAAACTCCGTTTGGGAAAGATTCGGCAGTAATGCACATTACCTTAATATCCTCATTTAAAATATACTCTTCCATTGTCATTATCGGCATTACCGCTTTAAAGATTCAACTGTAAACGATTAACAACACAAACATACGGGCAGAAATTAACAAGCTAAATATGTAGAAGCGACAATTGCGGGGGTTGTTTACGACAATTAGCCTCGTTATATTTGGATTATGAAACATGTATCTATCTTAATTCCAGAGACTGCCGTGATTGAAGCCATTGCAGATCCCCGCTATCTATTTACCGCTGTTAACGAGTTTTTACAGGCATCGGGCAAACTCCCGCTTTTTAAAGTTGAGCTTATAGGGATGACGAAAGAGGTGAGGTTGAACAATAGCCTTTTTTCTGTGCACGCCGATAAACTGTTGCATGAGGTTGAGCATACCGATCTTATATTTGTACCAGCCATTAGCGGCAATATAGGTTATGCGATGGAAGCTAACCAGGAGCTACTACCCTGGATTATAAAACATCATGCTAAAGGTGCAGAAGTAGCTTCGCTCTGTATGGGTGCATTTTTACTGGCTGCAACCGGCTTGTTAGATGGGAGGAAATGTTCTACGCATTGGCTGTTTGCCAACCAGTTTAGAGAGATGTTTCCTGAAGTAGAGCTGGTTGATGGTAGTATTATTACCGATGCTCAGGGTTTATACTCTAGCGGTGGTGCAAACTCTTACTGGAACTTACTTTTATACCTGGTTGAAAAACATACGGATAGAGATACCGCCATTTTAGCGGCAAAATACTTCGCTATTGATATCGATCGCGAGAGTCAGCTGGCTTTTATGATGTTTCAAGGGCAGAAGGGACATGAAGATGCGAAGATTAAAAAAGCGCAGGAATTTATTGATGGCAATTACCAGGATCGGATTACGGTAGATCAACTGGCCGATATGCTGGCGTTGGGTAGAAGAAGTTTTGAGCGGAGATTTAAAAGTGCGACCAAAAATACAGTAATCGAATACATTCAAAGGGTTAAGATTGAGGCTGCCAAGCGGAGTTTCGAATCGAGCAGGAAAAACATAACTGAGGTGATGTTTGATGTGGGTTATACAGACACAAAATCGTTTAGAGATGTTTTCAAAAAAATTACCGGCTTAACACCGATTGAGTACCGGAACAAATACCATAAAGCCGTACCTGTTTTACAGGTTTAACTCATTTATAGGGAAAAAATAAAAAAAATTTAAGCTGCACACAATATATTCTATTTACAGCGTTTATGTATGTGAGAGCGTTAATTTAGATGACGGGGATACTGCCTAAGGGTGGAATCCCCGTTTCTTTTTTGTTTGTTATCCTGAGGGATAATTTATTGTATAAAAATCAATACGAATGACAGGAGATTCTTTTTTCCAGTAATAGGGTGCGAGGAATCGTCATTGCGAGAAGGCTTTTTCAGCCGGCGAAGCAATCTTACAACGATCGCTATTAGCGTACGCTTTAAGATTCCCGCCTACGCGGGAATGACGATCATTCTATTGGAGTCTATCGATAGTAGCGAAGTCGAAGGTCTCTTGATCAGATTTCTCCGTTCCGCTTCACTTCATCCGATAGCTATCGGATCGAAATGATGGTAAAGTAGCTAAATAATCTATCATACATTTTAGACACATTTATTTCAAATAAAAAAAGGGGCATTGTTAAAAAATGTCCCTTTTTAAGATATATGATGGAGTTAAGAATTTTAGCTTTCTTTATCAGTAAAATCAACTGGTTTCTTTTCAAAATACTGATCGAAGTTTTGCACTTTTTTAGGTTTTAGAATTACATACAATCCTAATCCAATTAGTATTAAAGCCGTACTGATTCTTGACAGATCGAAATCAAAAATGGTTATCGCTTTAAGGGTGAATAAACCACCTATTATAGTTAAGGCTAACCAGCTGCTGCCCTGGAAGTTTTTGCGGTAACCCATCCACAAACCTACGCCTAACATGATGGTGTGCCATTTCAATATCCAGTATGGAACATCTATACCAGAATTTCTTAACAAGAACAC
>NZ_JBFTRT010000221.1:0-7710 GCF_056399685.1 Pedobacter sp. 01N416 | reverse complement strand
GAAGTAAGCTCTCTGGTAACGGGATCAATTACCATGTATTCTTCTTCTATGCCCAGCGTAAACTCGTTCATCCTTAGATTGATTAAAATTTAAATCCCAATTATTTTTTTGGTGCAGCTTTTTTAGGTTTTGCTGGTGTTTTTTCTGCTGTTGTCGATTTCTTTGGAGCGGCAACTTTAGCCACATTCGGGGTAACTTTCGCAATTAATGGTTTGCCACTAACCGACGATTTAATGTATTCGCCCCAGGTTAAATTATCCTGTCCGTCTTTTTGCGCTTTAGCCCTTTCAATAGCATAATTTGCAGTAGTTTCTACTACCCAATCAAAATTTTCCTGACCAACGCTTTTAATATCAGCATCAGGAGCAGGGTTACAGAAATCGATCGCAATAGGCACTCCATCGCGCACCGCGAATTCTACCGTATTAAAATCGTATCCTAAATACTTGCATAGTTTTAGGGTGTACTCTTCTACAGTTTTAAGCAGCTTTGCATCTGGCGCTTTGCTCTCAGTGGCATAACGCAAGTGATGCGGATTCCGCGGGTCATATTGCATAATACGGACATATTTGCCGCCAATACAATAACACCTGAAATATTCTTCGAAAATGATTTCTTCCTGCAAAAGCATCACTAATTGTTGTGTGCCACTATGTTTATCAAAAAAATCTTCTTTGTCATGAAGTTTATAAACATCTCTCCAGCCACCACCATCATAAGGTTTCATATAGGCCGGAAAACCAGTGTATTCAAAAATGGCATCCCAATCTAAAGGCATGGTTAAATTAGAGAAAGATTCTCCAGTGGTTCCTGTAGGGTGCTCTCGTGATGGTATTAAGGCCGTTTTGGGTACGGGTACGCCAATCTGTTCGGCCAGCGCATTATTGAAAAATTTCTCGTCGGCACTCCACCAAAATGGGTTGTTAATTACGGCAGTTCCGGTAATGGCGGCATTTTTTAATGATGCGCGATAGAACGGTACATCTTGCGAAATACGATCGATGATTACCGAATAACCTAATGGAGCATTCTGAAATATTTTGTCGATTTTAACTGCTTCGGCGGTTATGCCCTTTTCTGCTTTTTGATTAATTCTTTCGATTACGGCTTCAGGAAAAGAGCGTTCCTGTCCAAATAAAATCCCTATTTTCTTCATTGGTAAATTTTAGTTTAAATGTTTAACTGGTTAATCGGTTAATTGTTTGATAATTATATCCTAAATCGACTCGGGACTTAAGACTGTCGACTTTGGACTAAACTAAAGCTGTGCAATATAATCTGGAAACATTTCTCTCCAGATGGGCCAATCGTGATCTGCATTCTGTCTGATATCAAGCCAGTGGTCGATGCCCTTTTTGTTTAAAATGCCGGATAAACGCTCATTGTCAGGCCTGCACATGTCGCGGTCTGTTGTGCCCAAAACAATTTTCATATAATGCAGTTCGGGGTTACTATTATTCAGCAGATAATCAACCGGATTGTTAAAATAAACATCATCATTATAAAAACCATCCAACTGGCCAGAAATATCGAAAGCCCCGCTCATACTAAACATATGGCTAACCAACCAGGGATGCCTGAAAGCGAAATTAGCAGCATGATAGCCTCCAAAACTACAGCCAGCAGTAATAATTTTGCTGTGCCCRGTTTCTTGCCTTGCCAGAGGGGCTACTTCTTCCAATAAATATTTGTCGTACCAGATGTGGTTTTTAACCCTGTCGGCAGGATGAATACTTTTGTTGTACCAGCTTAACTTGTCAACGCCATCGGGGCAATAGATCTTAATTTTTCCTTCATTGATAAATCCCTCAACAGAATCTATCAGTTTGAAATCCTTGGTTTCAAAATATCGACCCATGCTTGTCGGGAACAGTAGGATAGGGATACCACCGTGACCAAAGATGAGCATGTCGATTTCGCCACTTAAATTCGGGCTGTACCATTTCTTATGTTCTTCTTTAACCATAATAAAAATTGAATGATTTAAGGTATAAATTAAAATCTATAAAAAGAATTGTTTGAGTAGTAAAATGAAGCAAATTAAAGGTGTATTGTAAAAATTGACCCATGGTAATTAATAGTTTACGGAGATTTGTACCTTTGCACCCTAATTCTGAGGCGATAGCCATGTGATAGGGGATTTTTGATTATGATGTATACCACAATTTTATCGGTAAAAGTTAATACCAGCAACTTTAAAATACCCTCAGCTTATTTAAAGCATGAGGTAGAAATAGATATTTATACACCCGAAGGTATTTTAGGCAATGAAAAAATAGAGCTTCTTTTATTAAATGATGGGCAGGATGTGGCCAAAATGGATTTTAGCCGGATTTTGGAAGAAGCCCATCATGGCAAAAGAAACCACAGGTTAATTGTTGTGGCCATTAAAGCATCAGAAGATCGACTAATGGAATATGGTGTAGCGGGTGTGCCCGATTTTAAAGGGCGTGGAGCGAAAGCCGATTTATACAGCGATTTCGTGATCAAAGAGCTTTTGCCTTTTGTTAAAAAGAAAATTGCGATGCCGATAACCGGTAAAGTAGGTTTTGCGGGATTTTCTTTGGGCGGTTTGTCTGCTTTTGATATTGCCTGGAATAATCCTTCCGCTTTTGATGCCATCGGTGTTTTTTCTGGAGCATTTTGGTGGAGAAAAAAAGACCTGACAGAAGGGTATACTGATGCAGATCGAATTATGCATGCAAAGCTAGAAAGTACCTCTACCAGGCCCGATATGAAATTCTGGTTAATGACCGGAACGGAAGATGAGAAGGCTGATCGGAATAAAAATATGATCATCGATTCCATCGATGATACGATTGATGTTGTTAAAATACTCTTGAATAAGGGCTATAAACGGCCTGAAAATGTTTTTTACTACGAAAAAGTTGGTGGCAAACACGATGTTCAAACTTGGGAAAGTGTAATGCCTGCCTTTTTAGACTGGGCATTTGAAGTTTAGCTTATATCTTACCCAGAAGCACATTCATTTTTAAGCTTAATTTTTTTGCGCCAATTTCGTTAAGGTGGTCGGCATCGTAAAAATCCTGCGCATGGAATGAGCTATCCTGTAAAAGGTTAAAATACTTGATTGTAGTGTGTGAGGTATTCAATTTCTTGATGGTAGAAAGTGTAGTATTCAACTGTTTTTTGCTTAAATGTGATACATAAGATTTATAGGCCGGACTGGTAAACAATATAACCTTAATATGTTTGTGCTCTGCAAAGGCAATAATTTCATCCAATAAATGCAGGTTAGTTAAATATTGCAGATTATCTTTCGCAGTATGCCGTGCGGCGGCAGTTGAACCACTTTTGACTAAATCTTTGTGGTTAATAGCCTTGTAGTTCGATCCCCAGCCCAGGTTGCTACAGCTAATATCATTTTCGCCTCTAACATAGTGGTTTAAAAGCCGGCTTAAATTGATGTCGAGTTTATTGCTTAGCATTTCTGTACTGTTGAAAATTTTATGATCGGTATTGATATCGTAATAAATGCGATAATTTTTTGCCCGCCATGCTTCAGGGCTGTTCTCAAGTCGGCCATAAAACGAAAAGTAATCAACAGGAATAACGATATATTTTAAATGGGTCCATTGGTTACTATATTTTTTTAAAATCTCCAGGTCATAATCAAAGGATTGTGAAATGTAACTTGCATTAAAACTCGATTTAATATACTTTGGATTAATACCATAATACACATGTGAGCTGCCCAGAAATAAAATGTTTACTTCTTTAGCATGATGATCGAGATAGCTTTTTTTATACCCGTAATCGTTTGGGATCCTCCTGATCAGAACTTCGAAAAGAACAGCTAAAAGGATAATTGGCAATATAAAAACGGCGATGTATTTAATAAATTTTTTCATAGTCAAAATTGAAAGTAAATAAATTGCTGTTCCGCCCCTGCGAAAAAGAATATCACCAGAACAAGGCCATAATAAATACCCCATCTTACTGGTTTTGGCCACGATAAGGCGAATTTGGCAATAGCATATTGCTCCATCCTGCCATTCCATTCGATTAGTATAAACAAGGCGAGTAATAGAAATAGTTTAATCGGCAGTATTTGAGGAATGCTGAAAAACGATTCGGAACCAATGGTTGATATGATATTGAACGCATGCTGTACAGAATTTGCCCTGAAAAATATCCAGGCGAAAACTGTTAATCCAAATGTTAATATAATTGCTGCTAATTCTTTTAAGCTTGGAAATGTCTTTCCCTGTGCAACGGTATCCAGATTCGAACGGTTGGTGTTGAAAATTATCGAGGGCATAATGTACAGCGCATTTAATAAGCCCCAGATGATGAAAGTCCAGTTGGCGCCATGCCAAAAACCGCTCACAAGGAAGATGATAAACGTGTTCCTCACTTTTGCCCAGGTTCCGCCTTTGCTTCCGCCTAAGGGGATGTAAAGATAATCTCTGAACCAGGTGGATAGCGAGATATGCCATCTACGCCAGAATTCGGCAATATCCCTGGAGAAATAGGGGTATGCAAAGTTTCTTAACAGCTCTATCCCAAATAAACGTGCTGTACCTAAAGCGATATCAGAATAGCCAGAGAAATCGCCATAAATCTGAAAGGCAAAAAGGATGGCGCCGAGCAATAAAGTGCTCCCCGAATATTCTCCAGAATGGTTAAAAATCATGTTGGCATAATTGGCACATTGATCGGCAATGACGATTTTTTTAAACAAGCCCCATAAAATCTGCCGTAAGCCATCAATCGCCCTGCTGTAATCAAAAGATCTTTCTTTTTTGATCTGAGGAAGCAGGTGTGTTGCCCGTTCTATCGGACCGGCAACTAGTAGTGGAAAAAAACTCACAAATAAAGAATAATCGATAAAGCTCTTTTCTGCCGGTATACGGTTCTTATAAATATCGATTACGTATGACAGGCCATGAAAAGTGTAAAATGATATACCAACAGGTAAAATGACTTTTAATGTCCATGGGTTTACCTGAAGGCCAAAATTTGCAATAGCATCAGCGAAAGAATCGGCGAAGAAATTATAGTATTTAAATACGCCTAAAAAACCGAGATTGATGGAAATACTCAGCCAGAACCAAAATTTTTTAGTCCTGTTATTTTTGCTTTCCATCATTTTTAACCCAGTGAAATAATCCAGTAATGTGGAAAAAATGAGTAAGAACATAAACCGCCAATCCCAACAGGCATAAAAGAAATAGCTGGCACCCAGCAATAATATATTTTGAGATCTTAAACGTTCTTTCCCCAGAACCCAATAGAGTATAAAAACTATGGGCAGGAAAGCAGCAAAGCTAAAAGAGTTGAACAGCATAGCGTTAAGGTTAATACTTCGTTTAAGAATAAAATTAACGCTTTGTGCTGTCCGATTAATACGACGGGTAAATTTGTACGCAGAATTGCTTAAAGGTGTAAAATACCTGTATAGTTATTTCACGGTATTTTTATCAAGATATTTTAAAAAAATACCGGTGTCGAAAATGGTCCATAAACAGCTTTTTTGTCCGCAAGATTTTAGTGCTGCATTTGCCCAGGTATTGCAGGTTTTAAAAATGCTGTAACTTCCCTTTGCTTCGTAAAAGGCATCACCAATATCATAATGGATGTTCGATTTAACCTTGATCAAATGTCCCGTTTCGTCCTTTTTGAAACTATTTAAAATATAATCGATCAGTTGTCGATATTGCGCTTTGCTGATGATAATTTTCTTACAGCTCGCATCTTCCCGTATGTTTTTGTAATAGGTGGTGTGCATAGCAGATGTACTCAGTCCGGAGATTGCCCGTAGGCCGTTACTGAGTTTAAGGTCAGAGAATTCTGGCGTTTCGAGGTAGAATTTTTTATCGCCCCAGCCCATAGCCAGGTATTGATAAGTGCTATCGGCTTTAAGCGTATTTTGGTAACTGATTTCTTTTGTCCAGTTCATTTCTGCACTAACAGCCGGAACGATGATATCAGTGTGTACGCCGTTAGTCATTATATATATGGCAATTTCTTTAGTGTTTGAAGGATGAGCATTTACGGTAATGCGTGAGCAACAAAAGGCGATTAGAAAATAAAGCCCAATCAATGCGATAAAAGCAATGCTGCACCTGCCTGCATATTTTAAAAGTCTTTTGTTCATTTCGATGGGTTATTTATTCTTAATACAGGATTTGAGTTTTTGGTAACCCATTAAGCTCCAGATATCGATTTTATTGATGGCGGTATCGAAAAACACGATTTTTTGTGGCTATAACTTATCTCTACCTTCACTATATGATAAAAGGACTGTTTGAAACACATATTTATGTTGAAGATCTAGCCAGATCGATCGATTTTTACAGCAATACTTTGGGCTTAACACAATGCCATTATGAAGAAGAACGTAAAATTGCCTTTTTCTGGATCGGCAAGCCAAAAGAAGCCATGTTGGGAATCTGGGAAAAGCTAAAAAATGAGATTGATATCAGGCATTTTGCCTTTCGTTGTGATGTAAATGATGTACTGGATAAATCGGTTAACTTTCTCGAATCCAAAAACCTAAAGCCCTATAATTTTCTAAACAATGGAAATCACAAACCAATGGTTTTCGCCTGGATGCCCGCTTTGGCTATTTACTTTAATGATCCTGACGGACATGCATTAGAATTTATAGCCATTTTAGAAGGAGGGGCTAAACCAGAACTGGGTGTGATTTCTTATGAGGATTGGTTAAGCATATAAATTTTATCCTGCTAGTTTTGTTAGGGCCTCAGCTGTCGAACCTAAAAAATTGATGTGTTTGCCCTTATTGCTTTCGTAAATAAAATCTTTAATGCTTTTGCTTTGATATGGGCTAAAATCGCCAATAATGGCCAGGCTTACACGATAATTTGAAAACTTTTGAAGGATTTCTCCTGCTATCCCGTTTTTCAGGTCGAAGAAAGCAGGTGTGATGTTCTGTTGGTGTATAATAATTTTATCAAAACCCTGGTAGTATAAGTTTCCCAATAAGTCTAGCCCGTCTTCTGCGTTATTAATAATTATTTCTTCCGAAAGAACTTCGGCAATATTGGTATTGTTTATGGTATGTGATTCAATTTTCATCTGTTGATTTTAATAGGCAGGTAAAGGTAATGATATTCATTTCCTTGCTGCTAATATAAAAATTATGCTTTTAACAGGAGGATCTGGCTTAAACCTGTTCGTCATGTTTTAGAATTTATAGCGATATTAGCTTTTAAAGTCAATTAACCTCCTAGAAGATGCAAGAAATCGACATTGTTGCTTATGCTTTCTCCCAGTTTGCTAAAATGGACGCTGAAGCGTTTGCACCTTCAAAACCTCATTGGAAAATAAAACAATATAAAAAAGGCGATTTCTATAATCAACACAGAACGGTCTGTAAATTTTTAGGATTCATCATTGATGGGGTATTCCGCTCTTATGTTGTTGATGAGAAAAGTGGTGAGGAGAAAAATGTCTTTCTTTATTCAGGCAATCAGTTTGTCGTTACCTTTAAGAGTTTTATCAATCAGCTGCCATGCGATTACCACACGCAGGCTATGACCGATGCCACAGTAGTTTACATTCATATAGATGATTTATTGCAGCTGTATCAGCAATCTCATCAATGGGAAACTTTCGGGCGCCTATTGGCGCAGGAGGCATTTAATATCGCTATGGATAGGGCCGAGAGTTTTGTTTTTAAAACACCCGAACAGCGTTATCTCGATCTGATCAAATACCATC
>NZ_JBFTRT010000220.1:0-7720 GCF_056399685.1 Pedobacter sp. 01N416 | reverse complement strand
CATTGATACAATCAGCTCATCACATTGTGAAGCAGCGAAGTTAATCAATGCAATATGCCCATTATGAATCGGCATAAATTTGCCAATCACTAAGCCTCTTTTCATGCCGTTTTAGTATAGCTTCTATATTCTTTTATCCAATGCCACAATGCAAAAGCAGCAATAATGGTGAAGATGAAATATTCTACCCCCATAAACTTGATACCTTTTAAAAAGTATAGGTAAGTGGCTACAATATCGATAATCAGCCAGATAATCCAACATTCTACTCTTTTCTGGATCATTAGAAAAGTGGTGATTACACTCATTACAAAAATAAATGAATCGATAAAAGGATAAGCACTTGGCAGGTTGAAGAGTAGCGGAAGCCAATTGTGGAGCTGACTGGCCAGGGTACCCATCAGCAATGTGCCAACAATACCTATAGTCAGTAGGGTTAAAAATTGCCTTACAGGCATAAAACTAATTTTAAGTTCTTTGTTTTTGTCTTCTTCTTCTGGTTTTGGATTTGTCCATCGCCACCAGCCGATAATGTTGGTTATAAAAAAGAAAGCCATCAAAAACATATCGGGGTAAAGCTGGTTTTGGTAATATAAAAAGGCTGATAAAAATACATTAACAATGCCAGCGGGCCAGCTCCAAACGCTGGCTTTTGCTGAAAGAATAACTGAAATAATCCCCGTAATCACCGCGAAGAATTCCAGATAGCTCATTTTATATTCAAGAACCGTGAAAAATATACTTTTGGCATCGAAAAAATCCATCTTTTCTTTTTTGAAGATCTACAAAATGCTAATGTAAATAATTTATTTGCGGCTCTTAGTTTTCTGTTGGCAAACAATCCAAAAATATAGCTGTTATAAGAATATCCATTGGCTGATCGCCGTATTTATTAACCATAAATTTCGTTTATGCAGTATATCGACCAGATTTTCGGTTATCCAATTCCTTTGTTTTTTAAGAATCTCATTATTGGATTAATAGCGGTATCTCTTGGTATTTTCATCAAGTTTATCATTCACAAAACTTTCATCCTGCTTTCGCGTTGGTGGGATTTTATCATTATAAAATCGACAGTAAAGCATTTGAGGAGACCTGTAGCTATTTTTATCCCCTTATTGTTCCTTAACTTCTCGTTAACGCTGATGGAGATGACGCCAACATATCGTCTCCCAATAACCAAGATATTAGAAATTGCCCTGACGATTACTTTTGCGCTTATTTTGGTGAGGACAATTAACGTTTTGGAAGATTATTTCTACCTGAAATATGATCTAAACAAAGAAAATAACCTAAAAGAACGTAAAATCAGAACGCAGTTGCAGTTTGTTCGAAAGTTTATTGTTTCGCTTATTATTTTAATTACTGCTGCTATTATTTTATTGAGTTTTGAAAGTATGCGCAAAATTGGAGCTGGGCTGCTTACCGGGGTAGGTATCGGCGGAATTATTATAGGCTTTGCAGCACAGAAGTCGCTCGGGAATTTATTGGCAGGTTTTCAGATTGCCTTTACCCAACCGATCAGGATTGATGATGTTTTGATTGTGGAAGGCGAATGGGGTAAGGTAGAGGAGATTACTTTAACCTATGTGGTGGTTAATATCTGGGATCAACGGCGGTTAATCTTACCAATTACTTATTTCATCGAAAAGCCTTTTCAAAACTGGACCCGTGTTTCCGCCGATCTACTTGGAACTGTTTTTTTATACCTGGATTATACGATCCCTATTGAACCGATGCGACAAGAATTATCCAGGCTATTGAATGCTAACCCGCTCTGGGACAAGCGAGTAAACGTGGTGCAGGTTACCGATAGTACAAAAGATGGCACCATCGAAGTCCGATTTCTGATGAGTGCTTCTAATTCTTCAAGGGCTTTCGATTTACGCTGCTATGTAAGGGAAGCTATGATCTCGTTTATTCAAAGAAATTATCCTGAAAGCTTACCGAAGAAAAGGTTGGAGTTTGAGAAACAGTAATTTATACATGTCAGTCTGAGCCTGTCGAAGACTCCTTAAATACTTCGACAGGCTCAGTATGACAATCGATGGAAATTATTTAAACATCCCTTTCAGCTTTGCTAATTTTTCCTGCAGATCGCCATCAGCGTCTTTGGGCTCATTACGTGGCTTGAAATTGGATTTACTATTATTCTGTTTAAAATCTTGTTTCGGTTTATGCTCCTTAGATTCCCGATTACGGACTTCTGACTTCGGACTGGTTTCAGTTTTCATCGATAGTGAAATTCTTTTGCGTGCTGCATCAACTTCCATTACCGTAACTTCTACCTTTTGGTGTACTTTAACCACATCATTTGGGTTAGCCACAAAGCGGTTAGCCAGCTGACTAGTGTGAACCAAACCATCCTGGTGTACGCCGATATCAACAAAGGCGCCGAAATTAGTGATGTTGGTTACAATTCCAGGGAGCTTCATGCCCACTCTTAAATCTGAAACCTCATTCACGCCATCGGTAAAGCTAAAAGCTTCAAACTGTTCACGTGGATCGCGGCCGGGTTTTGCAAGTTCTTTTAAAATATCCGTTAATGTTGGTAAGCCAATTTCTTCGGTTACATATTGCTGAGGTTTAATCTGTTTTTGCAGTTGCGTATCTTTCATTAAAGCGGAAACGGTAGTGCCAAGATCTTTCGCCATTTTATCTACTACGGCATAACGCTCAGGGTGTACACCACTGGTATCCAAAACATTTTCTGCATTGCGGATGCGCAGGAAGCCTGCTGCCTGCTCGTAGGCTTTATCGCCCAAACGAGGTACTTTTTTCAAACTTTCACGGTTTTTAAAAGCACCATGCGTATTTCTATAGTCTACAATATTTTGTGCTAAAGTTGGGCCCAAGCCAGAAACATAGGCTAAGATCTGCTTTGAGGCCGTGTTTAATTCTACACCAACAGCATTTACCGCACTGATTACCGTATCGTCCAAACTTGCCTGTAATTTATTCTGATCAACATCGTGTTGGTATTGACCAACACCGATAGATTTTGGATCTATTTTTACCAATTCGGCCAATGGATCCATTAAACGGCGACCGATTGAAACCGCTCCCCGTACGGTAATATCCTGTGTAGGGAACTCTTCTCTGGCCACTTCCGAAGCCGAATAAATCGAAGCGCCGCTTTCATTAACCATCACAATGGTGATATGCGGTAAATTTAACGCACGAACAAACGCTTCAGTTTCTCTTCCTGCGGTACCGTTACCAATGGCAATAGCTTCAACATTATGTTTTTCACAAAGCTGTTGGATAGTAAATTCGGCATTTTTCACATTACCTTGTCCGGTATGCGGATAAATGGCTGTATTCTCTAACAGTTGACCTTGTTTATCTAAACAAACCACTTTACAACCGGTACGGAAACCTGGATCGATAGCCAGTACATTTTTTTGTCCCATTGGAGCTGCCAATAACAATTGACGCGCATTTTCGGCAAAAACCCGAATGGCTTCTTCATCCGCTTTCTGTTTGGTAAATACACGAAGTTCGGTTTCCATGGCCGGTTCCAGCAAACGTTTATAGCCATCTTCTAAAGCCTGTTGAACCTGCTTTGAAGCTGCATTATTGCCTAAAATAAACTGGTTCTCTAAAATAGCAATGGCATCTTCCGCTGGCGGAAGGGCGTCTAATCTCAAAATCAGTTCCTTCTCACCACGGCGCATAGCCAGAACACGGTGTGATGCAGCTGTTTTAACCGGTTCACTCCATTCGAAGTAATCTTTATATTTAATGCCTTCTTCTTCTTTTCCCTTGATCACCTCTGATTTAAAAACAGCTTTTTCCTGAAAATAAGTACGCATTTTGGTCCGCGCCTCTACATTTTCAGAAATCATTTCGGCAATGATATCCCTTGCACCTGCTAAAGCTTCGTCGAATGAGTTTACACCTTTCTCAGCATCGATAAATTTATCAGCTGATGCCGCTAAATCAAAAGCATTTTGCTCAAATATCTGCAAGGCCAAAGGTTCTAATCCTTTTTCTTTTGCAACTGATGCACGTGTTTTACGCTTAGGTTTAAACGGCAGGTAAATGTCTTCTAAAAGCGAAATGGTTTCAGCTTCGTTGATCTTTTTTTCCAGTTCGGGGGTTAACTTGCCAAGCTCGGTCATCGATTTCAAAATCGCTTCCCGGCGCTTGTCTAAATCGCGTAATTGCAAAACCCGATCACGGATTGCAGCCACTTCAACCTCATCTAAACTGCCTGTGGCCTCTTTACGGTAACGTGAAATAAAAGGTACAGTTGCACCTTCATCTAACAGATTTATGGTTGCCGTTACTTGTTTTTCTGCAACTTTTAATTCGGCTGCAATTATTTTATGGTGGGTTAACATATCCTAAAGGTAAAAATTAAAGGAAGCAAAGCTAATCAGGATTTGCGGGATTTAATGATTTTTAGAATGAAGTTTTCCACCGAAATTTGTGAGTAAGTTTTAAAAAAATGGTAGATATATTTATCAACGATCGACTGATTTGCCATTTATGATCAGCCAGTTGTTGGGAAAAAGTTTTACAAGTCTTTGCTTTTCAGCCTCTGTAATCTCCCCGGTAAGTTCTAATCTTCTAATTTGAATTTTACCCAGTTCGTCAGGAATAGCAATATTTTTAGTGAATTTGATCCTTAGTGTACCTATGCTTTTTAATGCATACAGCTCTTTTGGGATTTCGTTAATATTACTCATTGAAAGATCATCAGCGCTGGTTTTGTTGCCGAAAACAGACGTTTCAGATGGTGCACTGTCTTTATTTACGATAGCCCAGCTCATTTCCGGTTTCATAGTGAAATCTTTATTGTTTTGGGACAAGCCTATAAATCCTGCCCAGATTTCCATATTGTGCTTTGTGTGGAGTACTGCGTCTTCCAGAATAAAAGGAACTTTTACAATTTCCGAAGCCAGATTGTTTACGCTGGTAATTGGTTTTAAACCTGTTTTGTTTCCTTCTTTGGTATAAGGAAAGAACTTTACAATCCAGCCGTCGATTGTATTTACCGTTCCATATTTCTTTTCGGTATGGTATTTTACCATATTCATCCAGAAATCTTTATTTACTTTTCCTTTTTTAGCCGCTATGATTTCTTCGATAATCGGGATGAGCTCATTTGTCCACCAATCTAGTTTGTACCGGGCAAGGTATTTGGTCTTTTCCAGTAATTTTTTCCAATCCTGGGTTGTGCCTTCTATGGTGATTTTCGGAATTCCACAACCAATCATAATCACCTTAAATTCGAAATAAGATTTTACAGCTTCCATAATCGTAACCTGGCTTACAATCTTGGAGGTGGGGGTGGTGGTGGTAAAATCGGAAGTTAAAATGCCGACCAATTTTTTGCCGGTATAATCGTTGATCTGTTCATTAAACTGAGGAAAAATTGAAGCCCAATCGGATTTGGGATCACCAAACCAGATTTTATCTGAAACAACGGTTAAAGTCTTCCTTCCTTCAAAGTTTACCATCTGCGACCTGAGCTCTTCTGCATTTTGAGTGATATGCCGGGCAAAACCCTGGCTGATCAATAACCAGAAAATATCGGGAGAGATCACAAATGGCCTGTGATCTATATATGAATTTAAAATGCCCGTTAGGAAAGGGTGCTCACCATAATAAACCAAACTGTCGGGTAGATTTTCAACATTTCTTTCTACATCTGCCCTCAGCACTTTAAGAATTTCATTAGTAGGAACAACAGGAATAAGTTTTGCTGGTTTCGAAAGTGTTTCAATTTCTACAACTGTTGTTTTCTGGCAAAATGATTTTGTAGAGGTAAAGAGGACTAGGAGTAAAAGTATTTTTTTCATCTGTTTGGCGTCGGTTTAGTAAGGTTTTACTAAACGGATGCTTTTTTGAACTGTTTTCCATAATTATGCCTCTATTTTTCCCAGATAGGAAGCCGGGAATATTATGATTTTTTCTTTTTAACTTTCTCTAAATCTCTTTCTCCTTTAAACTTGGTGATTCTGGTAATCAGATCTAGCGGTAAAGGTTTGTCTAAAGGAAACTGTACTGCTCCTTTACTCCATTTATACTGGGTAAATTCTTCTTTAAATGCTTCAATTCCTGAACCGGTTGGATAAAAGCCAATGTGTTTGGCATAACCCGCAAAATAAACCAGCACCGTGTTTTGTTTAAAGGCGGGCATCCCATAACTGATTACTTCCTTGGCTTCTGGTACGGCTTTGTGTATAGTTTCACGGATTTGCTGTAATAGCTTTTGCGTTTCTATTGGGAAATTAGCAATGTATTGATCAATGTTTTCTGGTTTGGGCTGTTCCATGGTCGGTGGTTTTGTAAGCTGAATTTACAAAATTTCTTAAAAACCTATTCGCTGATCTGAATATCGTATTTCTGTAAAAGGCCTGCGATGCCCGATTTTGAGAATCTTGCTTTTTTAATCCTATTGTTATCCGGATCGATAGAATAGTTGTATGCGGTCCTAAAATYTGCTTTTTCGATAATGGTCCTATCAAAAGTTGCGTTTAATAAATCGCTGTTATCGAGTACTGCGCTGGTTAAGTCGCATTCGGAAAAATCTACCTCGTGCAATTGTGAATTTTTGAAGTTCGTTTTCTTAAGCTTCAGTTTGTAAAAAGAGGAATGGTCTAGTTTACAATTACCGAAAGAGAATGCCAGCCCAAAATCATTGCAGTTTTCGAACCTTAATCCGAGCATTTTACAGTCTTGAAAGTTTACATCAATAAATGAGGTTTTGGTAAGGCTTGCCAGACTTAAGTTACAGGAGATAAATTCGCAGTCTAAAAGCTTAACGCCGCTTAAATCTGAACTGGAGAAATCACAATTGATGAATTTACAGTTTTCGTATTCTGCTTTTGGCAGTGCCCGTAAGGTAAAATCGGCTTTTTCGAAGGTTTGATCGGCTATGTATTCGGACATGGAAGGAGTTTCTTTGTGCAACGAATATAAAAATTATCACGTATTTTTTTTGCTTTGAGCAGGAAACTGAATTGAGTTTCTTATACAGGCCATGGTTCACTAAACCTGACAGAAATGGAAATACTTTTTGGTATGCCCTACAGGAAATATTGCTTCGCCGTTCCCCCTCGCAATGACGATAAATGGAGTAGCTAACCGGCCAAAAAGATTGCAATGAATGGCGGGGCTGATGAAACCGAAGGATTACTGAACATAAATTTTCGAATATTTGCCAGGGAAACGCAGAGGACACGGAAAAGGGGAAATAAAAAAATCCCCCAAATTGCTTTGGAGGATTTATATGTTTTGGTCTTCGACTATGCTCAGACTGACAATTTTATTTTTTAACGTACATTACTTCTTTTACCGCTTTAACCACACGTTCAGCATTTGGTAAGCTTGCTGCGATTAAAGTTGGTGAGTATGGAAGTGGAACGTCGGCACAGGTGATACGTAAAACCGGTGCATCTAAATAATCGAATGCATGTTTTTGTACCATGAAAGCAATCTCTCCAGAAAGAGATGCCAAAGGCCATGCCTCTTCTACAACAACCAAACGGTTTGTTTTCTTAACAGAAGCGATAATGGTATCATAATCGATAGGACGTACAGTACGCAAATCGATCACTTCAACGTTGATTCCTTCTTTAGTTAATTCTTCTACCGCCGGGTTTACAACGCGAGTTAACATTTTACCGAAGGTTACGATGGTTACATCGGTACCTTGTTTGGTTACATTTGCTTTTCCTAATTCGATATAGTACTCTTCTGCAGGAAC
>NZ_JBFTRT010000219.1:0-9721 GCF_056399685.1 Pedobacter sp. 01N416 | reverse complement strand
GTGAAGAAATATGCAGGCTTTGTGCAGCCGAATGTAGCAAACACGATCATGAACATTGTAGACAATGCGCTGTTGCCTGCGAGGAATGTGCAGATGCCTGCCATGCCAATCACGAACCGATCCATCAGGATTAAAAAAAAGCGTCCCGATTTAAATCGGGACGCTTTTAAAAACTATTTTTTATCAGATCAATTACTGCGCTGGGAAGCTATAGTTATAAGAACCTTGCTCGCCAACACCAGAAATACTCACCATGTTGTTTCTGCCTAAAGGCAATGCTTTTTGGACATCGGCTACAGAATTTACAGGTTGGCCATTCACTTTAGTAATGATTAGCCCCTTTTCAACACCAATATTATCAAATGCTTTTCCTGTGGTTACAGACGTTACTACAACACCACTATTTATGCCATATTTCGATTTCTGGGCTTGAGTAGCAGGAGCAAAAGTTGCACCTAATTTCGAAACCTCAGCGCCTTTGCTTGTTGTATTTTTGGCTGTAAGGCCAACGCTGGCTTCTCCTTTTAAAGTTACGGTGTAATCCTTCAGTGCACCATCGCGTAACACCGTTAATTTAACTTTATCGCCTGGATTTAAACGACCAACTCTTTCCTGAAGATCAGGAGAATCGTTGATCACTACGCCATCAACTTTTTTGATTACATCACCTGATTTAATGCCTGCTGCTGCAGCACCGCCACCGGCAACTACATCATTCACATATAAACCGCTTATTTCGTTGGTTTTAATGCCTTCAGGTTTATCTTCTCCGCTTAATGGTACAAAGTTAACGCCAATATAACCACGTTTAACCGAGCCATATTTCATAAAATCATCAACAATTTTACGGGCAAGATTAACTGGAATTGCAAATCCATAACCTTGATTGTACCCGCTTTGCGATGCAATTGCCGAGTTAATACCTACCAATTCGCCATTTGCGTTTACAAGCGCACCACCGCTGTTGCCTGGGTTAATGGCTGCATCGGTTTGGATAAATGATTCGATACTGGTATTTGCCGGACGATCTGGTTTTTTACCCGTACGTTGGTATTCGCGATATTCCTCTTCAGTAATTTCGTTGCCTTGTTGCTCGCGACCAATAATACCAATACTACGGTTTTTTGCACTCACAATACCAGCTGTTACCGTAGTATTTAAATCTAACGGGAAACCAACCGCTAAAACCCATTCTCCAACCTGTACATTATCTGAGTTACCCATTTTTACAACAGGTAAGCCCGTTGCATTTACTTTAATCAAAGCTAAATCAGTATTCGGATCGCGGCCAATTACTTTTGCCTCAACTTTACGTCTGTCTGTTAAAACCACCTCTACCTTCTCTGCATTTTCTACCACGTGGTTATTGGTTACGATATAACCATCCTGACTGATAATTACACCAGAACCCGATGCTGCTCTAGGCTGACGTTGCATTTGACGACCACCGCCGCCACCGAAGAAATCTTCCATCATATCAAATGGGGACGAACTTTTACTGCCACCATTTTGTGCCGCATATGTTGTTTTAATATGGACCACACCTGGCGCAACTGCTGCTGCTGCCTGCGTAAAATCGGTTGCTCCTGCAGATGTCACTTTAAGTGGATTATTTGCGAAGTATAAATTCTGTTTTTCAGTAATGGTACTGCCAGTTTGGTTACGCTCAAATAGTTTGTAACCTCCAATTGCTGCTGCCCCACCTATAAAAGCAGCCAACACGGTAATTCCTAATATTTTTTTCATGTGTTTGTATATTGTTTTTTAATGGTCATGAAGCTATTAAAAGCTTAGCATTGCTTTAAAAACCGTTAGCTTTTAATGGTTTCATGYGTTTGTATATTGTATTTTTTAAAGCCATGATTTATTATAAGCTGATTTGCTAGCTAATTGTTTGGTTAGCTTATAATATTCATTTGTTAAATGTTATTATTTGCGAGAGCATTTTCACTTTGATTTAAGCAGAATGCTCAGGCAGTTTTTATCTGCCCATGAGTCCGTTAAAAAATATTGACAATCAATTAGTTGAACAACTATGCCATAGAAGATTTGGCATTGGTGCCGATGGATTAATGTTTATTACCAAACATGAGGATTATGATTTTGAGATGCATTACTTTAACGCTGATGGTAAGCTGGGCAGCATGTGTGGAAACGGTGGCAGATKCATTGTTGCCTTTGCCAAACAACTCGGAATCATCGATCGCGAAACAAACTTTTTGGCAGTAGATGGCCCACATTATGCCAGAATTTCAGAAAATGGCGAATGGGTTGATTTACAAATGATTGATGTAGATACCATTACCAAAGATGGCGAGGCATATGTATTGAATACTGGTTCGCCGCATTATGTTGCTATACAAAGCGGTTTAAAAGACTTTGATGTTTTTACTGAAGGGAAAAACATTCGCTACAATGGAACTTATGCAGAAAAAGGTATAAATGTAAACTTTGTAGAAGATAAAGGCGATCATTTATTTGTACGTACCTACGAGCGTGGTGTAGAAGATGAAACTTATGCCTGTGGTACTGGGGTAACAGCCGTAGCCATGGCCATGGCGAAACACAAAGACCAAACCGGTCATATTAAAACGGCCATTAAAGTTTTGGGTGGTGATATTAAAATAGAATTCGATTACGATGGTAAGGAATTTACCAATGTGTTTTTATGCGGCCCGGCCAAATTGGTTTTTGAGGGAGAAGTAGAGTAATCTTCTTTTTTAACCTCGTAGGTTTTAAAAACCTGCGAGGTTTGAATCCTATCTGAACACCTCGTGTAAAACAGACACTATCAATGTATTTTATTGCCTAAAATACGCAACATTTATTCTAAAAAACCGTATATTTCCTTTGGATTTAACAGCTTTTAACATCTGTCGCAAGATATTTACACACTGTTTTTTATGCCAAAAAATACGACAACACAATCTTTAACAGTACTTTAAAGGAAATCCGACAGGTTTTCAATCGAAAAATAAATCAATCGATTGATTAAATGACAGAATTCGGACAGATTTATTTTTTTTTAGGCTCTATTTTTGGGCATTTATTGGCGAAAATCGAAGTCCTATATTTTTTGACAACGCCCTTAATTCCGGAAATTTAAATTTAAACACACAGAAATACCCATGAGAAAAGTAACAACTCTCTTTTTTAGCGTGAGCATTGGTATGCTTCTAGCGTCCTGCGGAAATAACGATGCAGCTAAAAAAGCTGCCGCTGCAGCAGCAGCAGGTCCACAAGCTTACCCTGTTTTTACAGTAACCACACAAAATACAACATTAGATTCTGATTATCCAGCAACAATTGAAGGTATTCAAAACATTGATATCCGTCCGAAAGTTGATGGTTTTATCGAAAAAATATTGGTGGATGAAGGTGCTGTAGTTAAGAAAGGTCAATTGCTTTTCACCATTAATGCACCACAGTATGAGCAACAGGTTAGAACAGCAAGAGCAGCTATTAGCAGTGCCGAAGCTGATGTAAATGCTGCCCAGCTAACAGTAAACAAAACCAAACCCCTGGTAGAAAAAGATATTATTAGCAAATACGATCTGGATGCAGCGCAGCTAACGCTTCAGAGCAGGAAAGCTGCACTTGCACAAGCAAAAGCAGAATTGGTAAATGCACAGGTTAATTTAGGTTATACTTCGATTACCAGCCCTGTTGATGGCGTAGTTGGTAGTATCCCTTTCAGAAATGGAAGTTTAGTGAGCAGCAGCAGCACACAGCCGTTAACTACTGTATCCAATACTTCTAAGGTTTACGCCTATTTCTCATTAAACGAGAAACAGCTTTTAGATTTTTCTAATACCTATAAAGGCAATACGCTTGCACAGCAAATGAAAAACATTCCTGCGGTGAGCTTGGTTCTTGCCGATGGTTCAATTTATGCACAAAATGGCAAGATTGAATCCATCAACGGACAGATTAACACCAGCACTGGTTCGGCTAGTTTAAGGGCAACCTTCCCTAATCCGGTTTTCTTATTAAAAAATGGTGCTAGTGCATCGGTTAGAATTCCTCAACATGTTGAAAATGCAATTTTAGTCCCTCAAAAATCAACGATCGATTTACAGGGTAAGAAATTCGTTTACATTTTAGGCGATTCGGCTAAGGTGATCAATACCCAAATTGAAGTGATGGAATTGGCCAAAGGTAATTTCTACGTGGTTACCAAAGGACTTAAAGCTGGCGATAAAGTTATTTTAGAAGGCTTTCAATCGTTAAAAGACGGGACTAAAATTAAACCTGAGGTAAAAAACACCGATTCAGTTTATGCTGAAATAAAAAAATAACAATATAGTCAGTGCAATCACACTACATCAGTGTAATCCATATTAATTATGTTTAAGAAATTTATAGACAGGCCCGTTTTATCAACAGTTATATCCATTATAATTGTAATATTAGGTGTATTAGGCCTTGTAACTTTACCCATCTCTCAATACCCCGAAATTGCACCTCCAACCGTTCAGGTATCGGCTTCGTATCAGGGAGCAAATGCCGATGTGGTAATGAGTAGTGTTGTTGTTCCGCTGGAAGAGCAGATAAATGGTGTGGAAGACATGACTTACATGACTTCTAGTGCCAGTAATGATGGTACCGCAACCATTACCGTTAACTTTAAATTGGGCACAAATGCCGATTTAGCAGCGGTTAACGTACAGAATCGTGTAGCCAGGGCAACCAGTTTATTACCTGCAGAGGTAACCAGATCGGGTGTAATTACAGCAAAAAGACAGGCGAGTAACTTGCTTATTTTTGCCATTTACAGTGATGATCCATCATACGATCAGAAGTTTTTACAAAATTATGCCAACATTAACATCATCCCTGAAATTAAAAGGATTAGCGGTGTAGGTGATGCAAGTGCATTTGGTACTTTAGATTATACCATGCGTATCTGGCTTAAACCAGAAGTAATGGCTGTTTATGGTCTGGTACCGAATGATGTAAGTGTAGCCTTGGCAGAGCAAAACATTGAAGCTGCACCAGGTCAGTTTGGTGAGCAGGGAAATCAGGCTTTTCAATATACGTTAAAATATAGTGGCCGTTTAAAAACGGAAACTGAGTTTAGCGACATCATTATTAAGGCGGATGCAAACGGACAGATTCTTCGCCTAAAAGATGTGGCCAGGATAGAACTTGGTGCACAAAGTTATGCCAGTTATGTAAAGTTTAACGGCAAACCTGCTTTAGGTATTGCCATTAGTCAAACAGCGGGTTCGAATGCGAAAGAAGTAATCGAAAACTCGATCAAAACTTTAGATAAAGCAGCAACTTCTTTCCCTAAAGGTGTTCATTATGAAACCGTTGTTAACGTAAATAACTTCCTGGATGCCTCAATCGAAAAGGTAATCCACACCTTGATTGAAGCATTTATTTTGGTGTTCTTAGTGGTATTTATTTTCCTACAAGATTTCCGTTCAACTTTGATTCCGGCAATCAGTGTTCCGGTGGCTATTATCGGTACCTTTTTCTTCCTGAGTCTGTTCGGTTTTACCATCAACCTATTAACCTTATTTGCACTGGTACTGGCCATCGGTATTGTGGTGGATGATGCCATTGTAGTGGTGGAGGCCGTGCATGCCAAGCTCGATGCTGGTTACAAAGACCCGAAAAAGGCAACGAAAGATGCGATGGATGACATTAGTGGTGCGATTATTTCGATTACACTGGTAATGGCGGCAGTATTTATCCCGGTAAGTTTTATCCAGGGTTCGTCTGGTGTATTTTATAAACAATTCGGTTTAACACTGGCTATCGCGATTATTTTATCAGCGATCAACGCCTTAACATTAAGTCCGGCACTATGTGCGATGTTCTTAAAACCGCATGCAGAAGATCACGAAAAAAGTAAAAATTTCTTACAACGTTTTTATACTGCTTTCAATACTTCATTTGATGCCGTAACGCAAAAGTATAAACGCTCTGTTGGTTTCTTAGGCAAAAAAAGATGGCTTGCAGGTTTAGGAATTGCTGTTTTCGCAGTGGTGTTAGTGTGGATTATGAATACAACGCCTAAAGGTTTCGTGCCAAACGAAGATTTAGGAACAGTGTTCTCTGATATTTCATTGCCACCTTCTACTTCACAGGAAGAAACCGATAAAATTATTGTAAAAATTAATGATATTGTAAGTAAGGTGCCAGAAGTAGAGGCTACATTTAGGGTTGTTGGCCGAAGTTTGATCAGCGGATCGGGTAGTTCTTATGGGATGGTTATCGCAAGGCTTAAACCATGGGATAAACGTAAGCGTGATGTTAAAGCCATTATTGGTGAATTATTTGCAAAAGCATCCAGCATTAAAGGTGCGAAGGTAATTTTCTTTGCTCCGCCAACCATTCAGGGTTTTGGTACCGGCGGTGGTTTCGAGTTCCAGTTACAGGATAAAACCGGTGGCGATATCAAAAAATTCAACAAAGTGGGTAATGCATTTTTAGCCGCATTGAGTAAACGCCCTGAAATTCAATATGCATCAACCTCGTTCAACCCGAATTTCCCACAATATCAGATCGATGTAAATGTGGCAAAAGTGAAACAAGCTGGCTTAACGGTTAGCGATGTGTTGGGTGTTTTGCAGGGTTATTATGGTGGTGTTTATGCCTCAAACTTTAATAAATTCGGGAAACAGTACAGGGTAATGTACCAGGCAGATGCCAAATACCGTGCTAATCAGCAAAGTTTAACCAGTATTTATGTGCGTAATTCGAGCGGTACAATGGCTCCTATTTCTGAGTTTATCACTTTAGAAAAAGTTTACGGGCCACAGGCTATTTCACGTTTCAATTTGTATACCTCAATTGCAGTTACGGGTAACCCGAATGCGGGATTTAGTTCTGGTGATGCAATTAAGGCCATTCAGGAGGAAGCCGCAATTCACCTTCCAGCAGGTTATGGATATGAGTTCTCTGGTTTATCGCGTGAAGAGGTAAGCAGTGGAAGTCAGACGATTTTTATCTTTCTACTTTGCGTAGTCTTCGTGTATTTCCTGCTTTCAGCACAGTACGAAAGTTATATCTTACCATTGGCGGTATTGTTTTCGCTGCCAATTGGTTTAGCCGGGGTATTCATCTTTGATAAGATATTTGGTGTAGATAATAACATCTATACGCAGATTACCTTGATCATGCTTGTGGGGCTACTGGCAAAGAATGCCATTTTGATTGTAGAGTACGCGGTAGACAGGCGACGAAAGGGAATGAGTATTATTAACTCGGCTATTGATGGTGCAACTGCCCGTTTACGCCCGATCTTGATGACCTCTTTTGCTTTTATTCTGGGTTTATTGCCTTTAATGTTGTCATCAGGTGTTGGTGCAGCAGGTAATACTTCAATTGGTACCGGAGCTGTAGGCGGTATGTTAATCGGTACTATATTCGGCGTGTTTGTAATCCCGGCCTTGTTCATTGTTTTCCAAACCTTACAGGAAAAAATCAGTAGCAATTCTCCTTTTGAGGAAGGCATTGATCGCGAACAAACAGAAGAAGAGTACGAGTTAGCGGTTAACCGTCCACATTAATTTTAAAACCATGAAATTTAGATATAAACATTCCATTTTAATCGGTGTAGCCATCCTCAGCCTAAGCGCTTGTGTAACTAAAAAATACGAGCGCCCACAACTTAAGAACGAAGGTTTATACCGTGATAACAATAATACCGATACAACAACCATTGCTGATGTGCAATGGAAAACGTTGTTTTCAGACACCACTTTACAATCGCTGATCCAACAGGGGATAAATGAAAATTTAGACCTGAAACAGGCCATCGAGCGCATTAAAATTGCCGAAGCAACGCTTATACAAAGCCGAGGCGCATTATTGCCCAGCTTACAGGCCGATGTAAATGTAACCGACAATAAAGCTTCTGCAGCAGCACAGAATTTTCCGGCAGGGATTAACATTAACCTGGAAACCCAAACCTATAAAGCACAGTTGAGCACCAGCTGGGAAGCTGATATTTGGGGGAAATTAAGCAGTGCAAAGCGTGGTGCTTACGCTACTTTATTACAAAGTGATGCAGCAAAACGCGCTGTTCAAACACAGTTAATTGCTACCATTGCTAATAATTATTATGCTTTATTGGCCCTTGATAAACAATTGGCCATTACCGAGCAGACCATTAAGGTTAGAACTCAGGATGTTGAAACCATGAAAGCCTTAAAACAAGGTGCCGTAGTTAATGGCGCGGCTGTTGTACAGAGTGAAGCCAATTTATATGCAGCTCAGGTAACCTTGCCCGATTTAAAAAGAAGCATTAAAGAGGCTGAAAATGCGCTAAGCGTCTTGGTTGCTAAAGCACCAAATGCGATTAACCGCACAACTTTGGATCAACAGACCCCTTATGCTAATTTACAAACCGGCGTTTCTGCACAATTGTTAAAAAACCGTCCGGATGTGATAGCTGCTGAATTTGGTTTCAGATCGGCTTTCGAAAACACAAACGTAGCAAAAGCTTATTTTTATCCTGCTTTAACCATTACCGCAGCGGGTGGATTATCAAGCTTACAATTACAGGATTTCTTCAGCAAATCTATCTTCTATAATTTGGTGGGTGGTTTAACGCAGCCAATTTTTGCAAAAGGCGCAAACAAAGCACGCTTAAAAACAGCCGAAGCGAATCAACAGATTGCTTTTTACAACTTTCAACAAACACTGTTAACCGGTGGACAGGAAGTATCGAATGCTTTGTACGCCTATCAAACAGCTTCAGAAAAAGAAGAAACGAGGGCAAAACAAATTGCTTCATTAACCAAAGCAGTAGATTTTACCAAAGAATTGTTACGTTACAGTTCGGCAACAAACTATACTGACGTTTTAACTTCAGAACAAAGTTTATTAACAGCACAATTAAGTGGCATTAACGATCGATTACAAAAACTACAATCGGTGGTAAACCTATACCGCGCATTAGGCGGTGGCTGGAAATAAACAATAATTAACAAATTTTTAAGGCATTCTGATTTTCAGGATGCCTTTTTTGTTTAGGCCAATCCACAAATAGCATTACAATTTGGTCAATCGCGATAATAAAAACGAGCGTAAGCTAAGTCAAGCGCTCAATTATTTTTCAGAAAAATAATGTACGTTTGTTTCACTAAAACGCTAGCCACTAAATAGTTTATTTGTATTTTGGCTGCACCAAACAATTTTATGCGCTTCTCAAAACTGCTAGCCCTATTTGTCGGCTTATTTTTCTGCAATAATATATATGCTCAAACTTATGTAGTAACCAGTAATGCCGATAGCGGCCCTGGAACACTAAGAGAGGGGTTAACACAAGCGGCTATAGCCAATAGGATAACTACTTTTACCATTAACTTCAATTTGCCAGGCACGCCTAGCGACAATGCCAACCGTACCATTAGGTTACGTTCGGCATTACCTGTGGTTTCTTCAAATGTAGTAATCGATGGCACCTCGCAGGTTGCGTGGCCAGCACTTGGTGTTTCTGGCGCTAAAGTAATTTTGGAGCCTGAATATCCAAACACTACATTTTCGGGATTGGTTATCGGCCAGTCATCAACCACGCAGGTCCAAACTACTGGCGTTGAGGTTTATGGTTTATACATCCGTAATTTTGCTACGATCAATAACTTACAAAATGTAAATATGGCTCAAGGCTCGGGAATTGTAATCGATTATCGTGCAAATAATATTACCATTGGTGCTCCAAATAAAGGAAATGTTATTGGAGGGAACATTAACGGTATTATTG
>NZ_JBFTRT010000218.1:0-7763 GCF_056399685.1 Pedobacter sp. 01N416 | reverse complement strand
CCTTATCATAGCCCAAATGATCAATTTTCTCTACCTTAGGTATAGATACTGGATCTTTAGAGATGATGCTATTTTGTGTTATCACAGAATTGTTATTAATATCATGATTTCCGATATTTTTTGACGAATTCTCACAACCTGCAAAAACCAAGGTTATAAGTGCCATATAAAAGTTTTGTTTCATTAATCTTTTATTTTTTTGCTTTCACAATATTTAGGCTAAAAATCACTAATTTCCCAACTTTAAAATTTGTTAAGCCAAATTATTTTTTTCCCAAAGGCAATTATATAATCAATATTAATTATACCAAACCTTTATTTACAGAATCCACCTAAATAGACTTCTCATGAAAAAATTAACTTACGAAGAGCAAGCTGAAAATCTCTCGAATATTATAGATATTGCTATTCTTGCTATAGAGTCTCAAGCTCCAAAAGAATGGAGTGAAGTTAATAAAAAGCATATTATTAACACATATTTAGATTGGAAAGATCAATTATTGAACCCAAAGCCTGAATTCCATAATATTAAAAGTCTGAATTATCTATCTAATGATATTTTCGTCTATTTTCAAGAAGGTTCAGGCGAAGCGGTTAATTTCTTCTGGAACAAAGTAAATCACCTCCAACTTGGCTTCAAACGTAAAAACAATTTGGTTAAAATATTAAAAAGAGGAAAAATCAATAATCAGTTTGAATATGATTATGTCATTGATGTAATTGTGCCATACCAGCAAGAGCATCTTATTAGTGATATAGAAGTAATAACACTAAACCAACTCATTAAGAATTATGAAAAATCAGGAAAAAAGATATAATATCTTTTTTCCTGATTAATATGCCTAAAATATAAATCTAGAAGCTTCTTGGATGTACTTACCTATATTAGGATTATTGGGGCCGATTCCGTTAATGCTATTAGCAGAAATCCCAAGAGATATGTAATGATTTATTTGTAGCTGTTCACTACCTCTGATAAACCAGTATGAAGGGTCTAAAGCTCTTGTCGAGTATCCCCCTGGAATTCCGGCGGGCACAAACGAAGAAAGCACAGCTGGGCCAAAACCTTTCATATGATGGTTATAATCTCTTTCTTTGACAATTTGATCTGGAAATCCTGTACCACTACTCCTACCCACGTACACCTTACCAGCACTGCTTGTTTTAGTATAAGTGACGTAATAAAAGTCACGTCCATTATGGTCAGATTTAAAATAAAGGTATGTACCAGCCAAAGCAGCAGCAGCTCCGTATCCAACCCATTTAGGTAAAACAGCATCTGTAGGTTCCAATATTAGAATATCTGCAGAGATAAATCCTAATGTAGCTTTAGCCAAACTTGTAGCTATATGTTTATCGTCCGTTTCAACAAATTTCCTACCAATATTTATTGTGGACAGCTGACCTGGCCCACCATAACTTGGATTTCCGTTATTATCAATCCAGTATCCACTTTTACCTTTTCGCTCTCCATATGTCATTTTTCCAGACTGGCCATATTTAACTAGGTCTCCACCCCAGTCAGAATAACCATCCGCCAATAAATTCCTATAGGTATCGCTTCCAGTCCAGGGATTCCAATCATTATATGTCATTCCATCACTCCAATGGTTACCCGACCCGGGACTTACCCTCCCGTAGCCCCCATGCATCCCTCCATAACTTTGTGTTGTTGGATCTGCCTGGTCACCCAATGGATCATTGAACATCACCGGATTATCGAAAGAATAATGATAAGTACCAAAACTCTCGCTTGCCTCGGCCATCGGGTCAACCGCAATAAACCTGCCCAGCGCTGCATCGTACATCCTATAAAAGGTCTGTTGCAAATCGGGCATATCCCCAAAGTCATCCTGCCATTCCGCTCCAGAGTTATATAGGTTTTTGTTCGCTGCTGTCGGCAATGCATTGCCCGGCATGCTCAAACCAAAAGGATAATAACTGTTTTCCTGCCGTACCACTGCTACACCGCCCTGCTCTTCAAAACTTACCCGTGCATTGCCCTGCTGATCCTGGATGATGTACTCCGGTTTCAGACTGCCAGCAGCATTCCTCACCCTTCCCTCACTCATACCAAAATAGGCCAGCGTTCCATTCTCGTAAACAAACCCCTCGATGTAATCGGTTGTTTTTACCAGGCTTCCATTATCGACCGCCTGCTTACGGATTATCGCTCCACCTGCATCATAGGTATAATCGATATACCTGCCAGAAGCGGTATTTATCGTAATCCTTTCTGTACGGTTAAGAATATTGTAAGCTAACGTAAGCCCCTTCTTGGTATCAGTGGTTAGGTTTCCGTTATCGGCATATATGTAAGGATCTCCAGAACCGGTAAGGTTCTTGAAACCGAATACATTGTAGCTTCCCCCTGCTCCATCGCTTACATTGGCAAGCCTGTTGCCATCGTAACTATAGTTCAAGTCATCAACAGCGGTAATACTGCCGTTCAATATCGCATTGCGCTGTAAAGATAATATATTTCCGTTCAGGTCATATCCGATATTTTTTTCATCAAAAGCGCCAATATTTCCCCAGCCATTGCCCGCCTGGCGGTCGGCGTAATTCGCGGCCGTTAGCCTGAGCAGGGCATCATAATTAAAACGGTAACTTCTTTCGTTGCCACTGGTGACCCCTGGGGCATTTGTCTTCCATTTCACCGCCGAGACCATTCCATTATAATATCCGGTATTTCCTATCCCCCCATCGCTCTGCTCATAAAGCAGTTCCATCCCGAATACATCATTTGCATCATCATTCCTGCTATCAACGGACAGTTCACTGTTATTGATACTGGTCAATTGCCCCCTGATGTTGTAACGGTAATCTACCGACTGCAGGTAACTCCCCCCACCATTGGTGCTATGGAGCTTTTTATCCACCAGTTGCCCGATTTCATTATATTCATAGGCCGCCACACGTATAGCTGCCGCACCGTTATAACTTTCATCCACTGTTTTCAGCCTGTCCATATGGTCAAAGGCATACGCCGTCTGTACGGTGACTGTTGCAGCAGCCGAATGGGTGATTTTGGTCAGTGTTGTTTTACCTGTAAAATCACGCACAAAGGTTTTAACAGAAGCCAAATTGCCATTGAGCTGGTTATTGCCAATCGTCTGGATCACCTGCCCCTTGCGGTCATAAAACATCACTGTGCTCAGCCAGATATTGGAAAGCCCTGTACCTACCGTACGTTTACGGATGACTGTTGGTCTACCACTGATATAATCAGATGCGGTAGCTTCGCCTCCAAGCCCTTGGGCCTGGTAGGTATAATCAGCAGAACCGTTACCATCCAGATCATAATTATCAAAGTAACTGTAGGCCAGCGGTTCGATATTGACTGTGGGAAAGGTATTGTTGGTATAATAACCCGTGCCCGCATCACCATTGCGAGCCTCAAAATAAATATTGTTGTAATTAAGTCCCGATACATAGGCCTGTAGTGCGGCACGGCCGTTCCCATCATTATAGATCCCCTGACTTATAGGGCTCTGTCTGCTATCGTATTTGATGTAGTTCCATTTCCCCATCGTGCGCAGGTTTCCATCCTGTGCCAGTACCAGCCTGTCCATCCGGTCATAGATCATATAAACCGCCGAACTTCCCGGTACTGTTCTTTCCACCTGTCTGCCTTTTTCATCGTACACATAACTGAAGATCAGTTTGGCTACATCAGGCTGTGCCAAAGAATAGTTGCCAACCGATTCCATCAGTGCAAAAGCCTTTGGCGGCACAACAAAAACCAGCTGACCAAGGTCGTCATAAACATAACCGGTATTCAGCCAGCTTACACCGCCCTGACCCAGCCATTGGCGTTTAAATACCGTCTGCCCCATTGCATCGGTATACACAGTCGTTTTTGCACCGTTCTCATCGGTCACGGTGCTTACGCTTAATGTGCCTGCGGTCCATGTCCCCCCGTCGCTGCCATCAGGCTGCCACCTGCGCACCGTTTCGGAAGAAAGGTTTGTGCCGTAAGCCATTGTTTTATAATGCTCACCAGGCTGGAAACCAGTCCCCACAGATCCCTGCTGCAGCACGCGCTGCAACGGGCTGTTCTCGAACACCTGCTGTGAAAAAGGACTGGCATCGGTAGCCGTCTTCTGACCGGAAGTATTATAAAAAGTATTCTGTTCAGTGGCTGCATTGCCCCTAAAGGCTGCATTATTGTTCGCCGAGGCATAAGGCAGGTAGCTTGTGCTTTCCCTTCCCATATTGTCATAACTTTTATGCTGGATCAGGTCCTTTCCGTTCGGGCTGCCCCCAACAACGATTACCTGCTGGGCACGCCCGAAACCATCGCCATAGGTCCTGGTCACCTGCTTTTCTGTTGGACCCAAGCCKTTCAGTTGCTGCTCGGTGAGCACGCCTGCAACTTTGACTACCTCCTGCTGCACGAAAGTTCTGTTCTGGGCAGATGCTGACAACATACCCAACCAGACATTTAAGCATATAAAAACGGAGAAAACGATATATCTTTTCATGATTGTCTTTAGATTTTTGAATTTATTCTATTTCCGAAACCGGACATACCTGGGCGTCTGTTGAAACACTAAGCCTGGCTTTTCCTGTAAGATCAATAGTAAAGTCATAGGTGTTTTTTCCAGGCTCGGAAGGCATACAATAGGGCATTGGATTTGAATAGTCAGGCCCATAGGTTGTATAACGGACACTTTTATAACCGGAAGGGTTTGAACTACTGTAAGCACTTGATGAGGTGCCAATCCTTAAAGTATAAACGCCCGGTGCAATTGTACTTGTTCCTGCGCTGAGCTGGCTTTGGGTAAACTGCGCTACGATCTGATTACTCGCATTAGAGAAAGTGAGTATGATATCTCCCGATAGAGAAGAAAGCTGCGTAGAGGTTACCTGGGCCTGAGATACAACCACGTTCGTGCTAACGGTAACTGAACCATAATAAGGTGAAGATTTAGTTACGCTTGCCGTGTAACTGCCCACCTGTGTATAGGTATGCCTTAAATCATTGGGACCAGAAATGGTAACTACTGGGCTTCCATCCCCAAAGTTGAGGGTATAAGTCAACCCGTCCGCTGTAGACACAGGATAGTTAGTTAAACTAAAGTAGACCGGCTCATTCACAAGTTGGTTCTGGGCCGTGTAAAAACTTGGCGCAAACTGATCCTGGTTCGTACCCAGGATGTAACTAGTTTTCTGCACAATATTCCTGTCCTGATCAAATACATATTTTATCCGGTTTGCACTGTCATAACCAAACTGCGCAAACACCCCGTTTGCACCAGATGTCGCAAGCTTATTCTGTGTGGTTACATCATAAGAGTTCGCTTGCACATCGGCTTCCTCTGGTCTAAAAACCACATCATCAATTAGCAAAGCTGCCGATCCCCATACCCTAAGCCTGAAATCCTGATTCATTGCTTCAACAGGTATCCTCAGCTGGTAATACTTCCAATTGCCAGCAGCTATACCTACCGTATTGGAAACCACCTGGCTGGTACTATTGTTGGTAATAGAAATATTAAGGGTATTGGCCGTGCCAGAATTTATCCAGGCAGAAAAAACATAGGCTACTGCACCTGTTTTTTTCTTCAGTTCTTTATATAATACTGCTGAAGGCCCTGTAACCACACTATATTTACCGCTATGGGCTGTCACGGAAGACTGGCCGTTAGCTTCGAACCATAAGCCTGTAAGACTTCCTTCCTCAAAATTGCTATATAATACTTCGTCATGCCTTGCATTTGTAATGCTGGCTAAAGGCAATCTAGAATAATCGTCATATAAGGCTGAGCTCGAATGCCCTTTACCATCATTTGCAGAAAGGAGCTGTCCGTACGAATTGTAATCTGTAAAATTCCCGGTCGTATAATACCTTGCATCACCCGTAAAATTGCCCGACTGGATGTTGGATGGCTGAAAGTCCGTAACACCTGCGCTATTTCTGAACACCAATGTTTTGGAAGGCTGCTCAGCACCAGGGTTAAATACCGCAAATTTGGTCAGGCTTGCTGAAACGGTCCTGGTGATTCCGCTACGTTCTATCTGGTTGATGCTCTCAATAGGAACATTGATATTTTTCAGCGCCATGCCCTTTAGGGCAAGTGCCGCCGAATCAACTGCTGTAGATACATCGTAGTCTTTTGTGTACCTGGTGAGCACGCGCAGCAGTTTCCCGTCTCCATTCTGGGACTCCACCTTTGTTGGATAAATATGCCCGTTACCCTGATAGAAATAACTGCTTGTACTTTGCTGCTGCTGGCCKCCTGCCACATCAAAACTGAAGTCCTGTTTTTGCTGGACCGTACTTTCTACCCCGGTAAGTATGTTGTATTTGGCATAGGCGAGTACCCCGTTATTGTATTCCCTTTTAAATGCCGGGATATACTGGGCGCTGCCTACTCTGGAAAAGCTGTAAAGCGTTTCCGATAATTTCTGACCAGCTTCATTGTATACCGCTTCCCTTGTTGGCATCCCCCTTTCAAAACCAATATCCATATTCGGTACGAAAGGATACAGATCCCTATCGTTGTTGAGCGTACCACCCGTTCCGTTACATCCGGCTATATTGGTAATCACCCTGCTCCAGTCCAAACCAGCAGTCAGGTCAAAATGTGTGGCAGGAAGAGAAAACTCGGAAGTCATATAACCTTGTCCGGTAATACTTTCCTTAAAAAAACCATACATCACCCCATCATCAACCTCAGAAAGGTCTTCATCGGAGCGTACAACCGCGTTCTTCCAGTCAGCTTCTGGATTAGCGCTGAACGATTGAGGCCTTATAAAAGCAAATACCGGTAGCGATAGTGCCCTCCCGCTCGTACGGCCTGTTATAGGATCGGTATAACTGTAGCTTACTATCTTTTGAACCCCAGGATTTGTCGCATCATGAGTAGTCAGTTTCTTTACCCGTATTCCGGCCGCATTGGCATCTGCACCAGCCTGCGGATCAAAATAGGTATTGGATTCATATTCAATTTCAGTAGTCCCCCCGTCAAGCATACTCACTTTGGAAAGACTCCCGCTGATCAGTGCAGCGGGGTAAACCGCCCTTGAGTTCCCACTGAGGGAATAGGGATAGTATCCGCTTAACGTAGGAACCGGCTCATACCGTAACCGCTCCATACCAGCTGTTGCAGGATTAATATACACCTCGGGCAAAAGCGAACTGGCTGTAGAGGCATTATAATAACCCCACCGGTCGAGCTGCTTCGAACTTGAATCGGGTAGAGAAGTATATACTGTGTTAAAGCTACCCACCGAAAGACCGTTGTAATCAAAACGATAACGTACCTGGCTTTCTTCAGACGCTTCCCTGAATTCCTTTAAAAAATACCGCTTATAGTTGACATTGGACACCCATGCTTCATGATAAGCCAGTGACCAACCGCGGCCCATGCCATAAATACTCTGAAGGAGCGGCATATAAGTATTGGCATTGTAGGAATAAGTAAACCCGAATTTTGGAACCCCGGTGGGCGCGTCATCCGTGATATAGTCGATCCCGGTAAGCATATACGTAAAATTGCCATCTTCCACATAAAACTGAGTGGTCTTATTCGTAGAATTACCGATATAAAAGTCAAAATATTTCCTACTTACCCGGTAATAGTCATTATATTTACCATAGCTGAAAGTAACTTCATTCCCCTCATTGTCTTTTATGGAAGTCAGGAACCATTTTCTTCTGAAGTCTACCGACTGGGAGACCTGAAATTTCCGCTTAAAAAACTGTATTGCAGATGCATTTGCAGAAAACGCTTTGCGGTTGACCAGTTCAGAGG
>NZ_JBFTRT010000217.1:0-10422 GCF_056399685.1 Pedobacter sp. 01N416 | reverse complement strand
GGATTAAAGGTATCGCTCACCATCCAGGCGTTCTGCTCTATTTCGCGATCGAGCTGTCCATGGCCCCAGCCAGAGTAGCCCATAAAAAATTTTATTTCCTCAGCGCTTATGGCATTGGTATTTAAAAGGATTTTAAGTGTTTCAAAATTCCCACCCCAATACAGTCCATTCCCAATAGGCTCACCACTCTGTAGTTTATCATAACTACGATGAATGAAATGTAAGGTATCTGCAGCAACAGGTCCGCCAAAATAAATGTAGTTTTTTGCATCCCATAAATCTTGTATCACATCATTCAGCATAAGATTACCTACCTGGTTAAGTATATAACCTACAGTTCCATCATCGCCATGCTCTGTTAATAGCACAACAGATCTTTTAAAATTAGGATCGGCCATAAATGGCTCTGAGATGAGCAAGCGGCCTGTTTTAGGTTTTATATTGTTCAGCATGATGATAATCATTTGTTACACCGTAAAAGATGTCTATTTTTGTTAAATGCAAGTTACAAATGAATTTCTACAAAACCTGCGCCAAGATTACAAAAGCGCTTTGCTGGATGAATCTGACGTTGATCAAGACCCAATTATCCAGTTTAAAAAGTGGTTTCAACATGCTGTTGATGCCCAGATATACGAACCCAATGTAATGACTTTAGCTACAGCCGATAAAGCCGGCAGACCCGATGCCCGTATTGTTTTACTTAAAGGCGTTGATACAGATGGATTTAGATTTTTTACGAATTACCTAAGTGCTAAAGGAAAAGAGCTAAAACGTAATCCATACGCAGCTTTAGTATTTTTCTGGCCTGAATTGGAAAGACAGGTGAGGATCGAAGGAACGGTAGAAAAACTAGATAAGGAAACTTCCGAAGAATATTTCAATACGAGGCCAATTGACAGTCAGATTGGAGCCGTAGCCTCTCCACAGAGCCAGGTTATTCCAAACAGAGCATTTTTAGAAGAAAAATAATAAATAGAGATCGGGCTATCCGGCAAGATCTCTATTTTAACTAATCGTTTACTATTAAATTCTCTTTTTTTAATCTCTTAAAGATGAAACAAATCGCAGTTATAGGATCTGGCACGATGGGAAATGGCATCGCTCATACCTTTGCACAATTCAATTATCAAGTCAACCTGATTGATATTAATCAAGCTGCATTGGATAGGGCCATACAAACCATTACCAAAAATTTAGACAGACAGGTTGCCAAAGCCACATTAACAGAAGATCAGAAAGCGGCCGCTCTTAATAACATCACCACCTATACCTCAATAAAGGATGGCGTTCAAAGTTCCGATTTAATTGTAGAAGCCGCTACCGAAAATGTGGACTTAAAACTGAAGATTTTTAAGGATTTAGATGAGTACGCACCTGCACATGCTATTCTGGCTTCTAATACCTCCTCTATTTCCATTACGCAGATTGCTGCCATAACCGGTAGAGGTGATAAGGTAATCGGGATGCACTTTATGAACCCTGTTCCGGTAATGAAGCTAGTAGAAGTAATAAGAGGTTATGCCACCAGTGATGAAACAACCAGTACTATTATGTCGCTATCGCAAAGTTTGGAGAAAGTTCCTGTTGAGGTAAATGATTATCCGGGTTTTGTGGCTAACCGCATTTTAATGCCAATGATTAACGAGGCCATTTACACTCTGTATGAAGGCGTTGCAGGCGTTTATGAAATCGATACCGTAATGAAACTTGGAATGGCACATCCGATGGGGCCCTTGCAGTTAGCCGATTTTATTGGTCTGGATGTTTGTTTGGCAATATTAAAAGTATTGAACGACGGTTTTGGTAATCCTAAATACGCACCATGTCCATTATTGGTAAATATGGTTGCTGCAGGTAAAAAAGGTAGTAAAACTGGCGAAGGTTTTTATAAATATACTGCCGGATCAAAAGATCTTGTCGTTTCTGATAAATTTAAAAAATCCTAATTTTTTTAGCATTTAATTTTATATTTGCTGTATGAATGAGAATCTGGATCCTGAAGCAAGCAACCTAAGCCCAACCGATCGTGATATTGAAAGGGTTTTAAGGCCACAGGCTTTTGAAGATTTTACGGGACAGGAAAAAGTGATGGAAAATCTGAAGATTTTTGTTCAGGCGGCGAAACTCCGTGGTGAGGCTTTAGATCACGTTCTTTTGCATGGTCCTCCCGGATTAGGTAAAACCACACTCTCTCATATCATTGCCAATGAAATGGCTACTGGCATCAAAGTAACCTCTGGTCCGGTATTAGACAAACCTGGCGATTTGGCTGGTTTATTAACCGGCTTGGATGAAGGCGATATCCTTTTTATTGATGAGATCCATCGTTTATCTCCTCTTGTGGAAGAATATCTATACTCTGCCATGGAAGATTTTAAAATCGATATTATGCTCGAAACTGGCCCGAATGCCCGTTCTGTACAGATTTCGCTTAATCCTTTTACTTTAGTAGGTGCTACCACCCGCTCCGGATTGTTGACTGCTCCGTTAAGGGCACGCTTTGGCATCAATGCCCGCCTGGCTTACTATGACGCTAAATTGCTAACCACAATTGTGCTACGCTCTTCTGATATATTAAAAACGCCGATCAGTGATGAAGGTGCCTACGAAATTGCCCGCCGTAGCCGTGGCACGCCCCGTATTGCCAATGCACTTCTACGGAGAACAAGAGATTTTGCGCAGATTAAAGGAAACGGAAATATCGATACTGAAATTGCCCGCTATGCCCTCAATGCATTAAATGTAGATGAACATGGCTTGGATGAAATGGACAACAGGATCCTGGTTACCATTATCGATAAATTTAAAGGCGGTCCGGTAGGTTTAAAAACCATTGCGACAGCTGTTGGAGAAGATGAAGGTACTATTGAGGAGGTTTATGAGCCGTTTTTGATTCAAGAGGGATATATTATGCGTACTTCACGGGGTAGAGAAGTTACCGAAGCGGCTTACAAGCACTTAAAGAAAAATTATCCAGGCCAAACCGGGAAGCTGTTTTAATACAAGATTGTTTCTTGCCAAATCGTCATTTCGACTGAAGTGCAACGGAATGGAGAAATCTATTGTCGTTTTATAAACGATTTCTCTTCTATGATTGAATAAAAAAAAAGACCCTGAAATGAATTCAGGGTGACGTTACTCGGGTTACTATTGCATCAAATCAAACATTCCGTCCTCCTGATCCGATAGCTTTCGGATTTGTTTCAGGATCTTCTAAGAAATATACAATCCATCTGAACATTTAAGCCCTTTTGGTGTTCATAACATAGAAATCAAACATTATGAATATTGAATTACGTAAACTAACGCTCGAAGATTACGAAGATCTTAAAGAATCGATGCTCCAGGCCTACGACAGTATGGGTGGTTCCATCTGGCCAAAATCAAGTATTGCAAAACTTTTAAATATTTTCCCAGAAGGACAGCTCTGTATCGCTGTTGATGATAAGGTTGTAGCCTGTTCATTAGCCATTATTGTAGAGTACGACGAATATGGAGATCGGCATACCTACAAGTTGATCACTGGTGATTATTCTTTTACGACACACGATCCAAACGGCGACACCCTCTATGGAATCGAAATTTTCGTGCACCCTGACTTCCGTGGTTTGCGCTTGGGAAGAAGGTTATATGAGGCACGTAAAGAACTCTGCGAAAGCCTAAATCTAAAAAGCATTATTGCCGGTGGCAGAATTCCGGGTTATCACCAATATGCAGAACAGCTTAGCCCAAGGCAGTATATAGACAAGGTAAAAGCAAAAGAAATTTACGATCCTACATTGACTTTCCAGATCTCTAATGATTTTCACGTAAGAAAAGTATTGAAAAACTATTTACCTGGTGATAAAGAATCAAAAGAGTATGCTACCTTAATTGAGTGGAATAACATTTATTATCAAGGTATTGATGCTTCAGCCCGTTCGGCAATGACCATCCGTTTGGGTTTGGTGCAATGGGAAATGCGTTTATTCCCCAATATGGATGCATTTTATGAGCAAGTAGAGTTTTTTGTTGATGCGCTAAGTGGTTACAAATCAGATTTCGTGATGTTCCCTGAGCTATTCAACACGCCCTTACTGCAACCTTATAATCATTTGCCAGAGATTGAGGCCATGCGCAAACTCGCCGAAAAAACAGAAGAGATTGTACAAAAAATGCATGAGTATTCCTTGAGCTACAATACTAACATCATTACAGGCAGTATGCCACTTATTGAGGATGGCAAACTTTATAATGCCACTTACCTTTGTCACCGTACCGGTAAAATAGACGAGTATAGAAAAATCCACATTACACCGAATGAGCAAAAATATTATGGTATGATCGGTGGCGATAAAGTACAGGTATTTGATACCGATTGTGGTAAAGTGGGCATTTTGATCTGTTACGATGTAGAATTCCCTGAATTAAGCCGCATTTATGCCGATCAGGGCATGCAGATTTTATTTGTACCATTCTTAACGGATACACAGAATGGTTATACACGTGTTCGCCATTGCGCACAAGCAAGAGCTATAGAAAACGAATGTTATGTGGCCATTGCAGGCTGCGTGGGCAATTTACCGAAGGTAAACAACATGGACATCCAGTTCGCGCAATCGGCAGTTTTTACACCTTCTGATTTCGCTTTCCCTACCAATGCCATAAAAGCAGAAGCTACGCCAAATACGGAGATGGTTTTAGTGGTAGATGTTGACCTGCATTTACTAGACGAACTGCACCACTATGGAACAGTAAAAGTGCTAAAAGACAGGCGGAAAGACCTTTATCAGGTTAAACTATTAAAATAAAAACACATAAAAAATGCCGGTCAAATTAATTTACCGGCATTTTCATTTTAATCTAAAGCTAATTATTTTCTCATCACAAACCATATAATCAAACCAATGATAATGGCTATCGGTAAAACCCATTTTAAGGCTTGACCGCCACCGTTTTCATCTTTCTCAGTAACGGCAGGTTTTGCCGGCCCCGGGTTTTCTTTATGACTTTCGTAATCTTTTTCGATCGGTTTAGGAGCTGCTCCTGATTCCGTATGTTGTGGATCTATATTTTCCATAGCTAATACTCTAAAAGTTCGTCCTTTCCTAGTGTAATTTCAATCAGGATGAACCATAATTAATTAATTTAGTTTCTGTATTTAGAACAAGTGATTAATGAAAATGTTTTAAATCCTAAGCCTTATCTTTGCAGATCGGTGTACAACAATTCTGCAAAATATAGCCAACTCATCAAAGATGAAGCCCTGCGTTTGGGTTTTATGGCCTGTGGCATTTCAAAAGCTGAATTTCTTGAAGAAGAGGCACCAAGGTTRGAAAAATGGCTGAATCAAAACCGCCATGGTGAAATGAAATATATGGAAAATTATTTCGATAAACGCCTCGACCCCAGACTTTTAGTTGAGGACGCAAAATCAGTAATTTCCTTATCCTTAAACTATTATACAGAAGAAAAACAATCAGATCCTGATGCGCCAAAAATTTCCAAATATGCGTACGGACAAGATTACCATACAGTAATAAAAGATAAATTAAAGGAATTAACTCATTTTATTGAAGAAAACATTGGTGAGGTTTCGGGAAGGGCATTTGTAGATTCTGCTCCGGTTTTAGATCGTGCCTGGGCGAAAAAATCGGGTATTGGCTGGATTGGTAAAAATTCTAACCTGATCAGTAAAACTGATGGTTCCTTTTTTTTTCTTGCAGAGTTGATTGTTGATCTGGAGCTAGATTACGATCACCCATATCAAGCTGATTATTGCGGAAGCTGCACAAGATGTTTAGATGCCTGCCCAACTGATGCCATTATTGCACCTCAGGTTGTAGATGGAACCAAATGTATCTCCTACCTCACCATTGAGCTGAAAAATGAAATTCCCAATGAGTTTAAAGATAAAATGAGCAACTGGATGTTCGGTTGTGATATCTGTCAGGATGTTTGCCCATGGAATCGTTTCTCTAAAGCACACAATGAAGAAGCTTTTAAGCCTGAGAACGGCTTACTGGATTTGAACGCAAAAGATCTGACTGAAATTACAGATGATGTTTTTAAAAAGGTCTTTAAAGGATCGGCAGTTAAGCGCACTAAATTCTCCGGACTAAAAAGGAATATCGATTTTCTGAAACCTGAATAGTCACAAATCTTTTTTATATTTGATATTATGACTGACATTCAATTATATACAAAATTAGCAGACTTACCTACCGGGCTAAAAAAAAGGGTATCAGATTATATTGATTCTTTAATGGCAAAAGAGAAATCAATTGATAAATCAAAAAAAAGAGTATCTGGTTTAGGGAAAGGTCTAATTAGCATAAAGGATAATTTTAATGATCCTATTGAAGGTTTTGAAGATTACCTATAATGAATCTTTTACTTGACACGCATATTGTAATCTGGTTTATCACTAATGATGATAAACTTTCAAAAAAAGTCAAAGATCTTATTGAAGATTCAAAAAACAAGTGTTTTGTTAGTATAGCTAGTTATTGGGAATTATCCATTAAATATGCTCTAGGAAGGTTGAATTTAAATTCAACAATTGAAGAAATATTTAATATTATAGAAAAAAGTGGATTTGACATACTACCTATTACATTGAATCATATCATCCAACTTTCAAAGCTACAGCATTTCCATAATGATCCTTTTGATAGATTGATGATATCTCAATCAATTACTGAAAATCTAAGCTTAGTAAGCAATGACAATTATTTTCCAGCTTATAAAATACAACTCATTAATCAATAATGCGTTATACTCAATTTATTTCAGCATCCACAATCAAAGAATTAAGTTTAATAGATCCTGAAACAAGTTCATTATGACGATCGCCATAAAACTTACCTATGTTAAGGAAGTCAAGTTTTTGGGCGATTTGCTCAGTTCAACTTAACTTCCTCCGTATTCATCTAATTCAATGAAAAACCATTATCGCTTTTCACTTTATCAGGGGTGTGTGGGTTTCCCATCACTACTTTTGATAATTTCTTGCTTGTTTTTATATTTATTTTCACTTGCGTATCCCCTTTTTCCCAAACACCAATAGTGTTATGGTTATTTTCGACAGAACCATCGTCATAAGTCAGGGATAAATCGATTGGCAACGGCTTAACGCTTTTGTTCTCAATGGTAATTGTATATCCACTTGATGTTTTGTCAACTGCTTTAATAGCCATATCGGTAACGCCATCTTCAAAAAACCAGTCTTTCCAGAACCAGTTTAAATTTTTACCGCTTCCCTCATTCATGCTATTAAAGAAATCGTATGGCATCGGGTGTTTACCATTCCAGTTTTTAATATAAGTATGCAAAGCTTTGGTAAACAGTTCATCTCCTAGGTAATCTTTAACAAACAAATAAGCCAAACCTGGTTTAGGGTACGAATTGGTAAAAGATCCTGATCCTTTTAAATCTGGTGTTAAAGTCATTATTGGGGTATCATCTTTGCCGCCAGATGACGAAGCAGTAGGTTGTACGCCGTATTCATCAACAATTGTAGAATCAATCATCGGAGAAATCAACCACTCGCCTATTGTGGCCCAACCTTCGTCCATCCAACCATATTTTGTCTCATTTATGCCCATGTAAAAAGGAAACATAGTATGAAAAATTTCATGGTCGGTTAAAGTAATCGCATCTGTGCGGTTATCAACCGGGTTATCGTTCACCATCATTGGGTATTCCATTTGGTCCAAACCATCGAATATCGTTTCATGATTGTATGGAAAAGGCCATTTAGGAAAAGTATAACTCATGGCTTCAACCGTTTTACGGGCGAAATCAATCACTTCGTAATAATCTTTATGTTTTGGATTAAAAACAGCATCAACACGGGTTCTTCTTTTTGTTTTAGGATCAACTACTAAACTGCTCGATTTCCACAGGTAATGATCGCTTAGCGCAAATACAAAATCAGTAACGTTTTTAGCCTCGAATTTAAAGGTATTAAAAGCATTCTGCTGAGTTACTTTTTTATCAGCTAAATCTTTGTCGGTAATCACATCAATTACAGCGTCATTTTTTTCGGCAGATAACATTCTGGAAACAATATCTTTCTGGAAAACTTCTGAAGGGTTTTTCAGGTCGCCGGTTGCCCAAACTCCATATCCACCTGGAACCGTAATTGAAGCATTGAACTGGTCAAAATCGTTATAAAACTCCTCAGCTCCTGTGTAAGGGAATTTATTCCACCCGTCTACATCATCATAAACCGCAATACGCGGGAAAAAGTAAGCCACGAAATGAGATCCCTCATCTACCTGACCTGTACGCATATGCGATCCTTTATTTAAAGTATAGCTATAATCTATAGAAAAGCTAATGGTTCTGCCAGGAACAACCGCAGGAACATTCACCGTCATATTGGTTCCATCAATTTTAAAATCAGTGATTGACTTTCCGTTCGTTGCGCATTAGCGTAAAACGCTGTACACAATAAAAGGCTAAATATTTTTATAGATTTCATTTTTTGAGTTTAGGGCAAAGCGCTTTGCGCATAGCGTAATCTTATCTTTTAATAAAAAATCAATATTAACCGATTAACCAAAATCTACTTACCAAACTTCATTTTCAACTGCTCCAACATATCTGTATTAATCGGCTGTGCAGGTTTTTCTGTCTTTGGTTGAGGTTTCTGTTGATATTGAGGTTTATTGGCAGGTGTATTATTTTGAGGTCGTGCTGCCCTGTTCTCATTTTTCTTTACATTGAATTTTGCCCACTCCTCATCTAATTTCTTCTTTGTGTACAAGGGGAAATCGCCATTCTTCATCCAGGCATAATAACTAGGTTCTACTGAAAATACCTGTGCTGTTGTTTTACCTTTATGTTTACCAAAATTGAAACACACTTCATCATTATCATTATACACCAATCTACCAGCAAAATCTACCGGTTTATTAATATTGGTAAAAATATGCAGTGCATCTACGTCATTTACAACGGGAATACTTTTTACACCTTGTTTRCTCTCAAACTCGGTTTCTTTGTACATTTCTAACTGTCCAAGTAAAACCTTATAAGTGGCAATAACATCTGCTTCTGCAGCATGTGCATTAATTAAATCTTCCTGACAATAGAATTTATAAGCCGCTTTTAAGGTACGTTGCTCCATTTGATGGAATATATTCTGTACATCAACAAACTTGCGGTTATTCATATCAAAATCTACTTCAGCTCTTAAAAATTCTTCTAAAAGCATCGGGATATCAAATTTATTCGAATTGTATCCCGCCAGATCACTTTCTCCAATAAATTCGGCAATTTCGGCTGCCAAAGTTTTAAAGGTAGGCTCGTTTGCAATGTCTTCATCATAAATACCGTGTATTAACGAAGTTTGCAAAGGAATCGGCATTTCTGGATTTACACGCCAGGTTTTAACCAGTTCAGAACCATCTGGCATGGCTTTTAAAATCGCTATTTCAACGATTCTGTCGGCTCCAACATTAATTCCAGTAGCTTCTAAATCAAAAAATGCTAATGGGCGCTTTAAATTTAATTTCATTTCTTATGATGTGAGATTGGCGACATTAGATTTGAATCGGAATGTCAAATTCTTTTTTTTCAAAAGTGCTAAAAAGGTTTCATTAGTTCTGTAAAACAGCTTTATTAATTTATAAATTTAATTGTCAAATTATTTCAGAATGTTAGTTTGTAGGATTAAATTGCGACAATTTATATACGCTCAAATGAATAAGACATTAGCCATACTATTCCTCCTATTTTTATCATTAACTACTCATGCTCAAAACTTTGACTTTGGCGCAATCACTTATGATGATTACGAATTCGACAGAAAAAAATTAGACAGTAATGCCAACGCTATTGTTTTAAAAGAGTTTGGTACAGCATCTATCCAAAGGGATGATAATACTGGAAGTTTAGAACTGATTTTTGAGCACCATGTGAAAATCAAAATCTATAATAAAGAAGGCTTTAAGGAAGCTAATATTGTTATTCCAACCTATAAAGACGAATCTCGCGAAGAAACGATCAATGATTTAAAAGCTTCTACTTTTAATTATGTAAACAATAATTTTGTAGAAACCGTAATGGACAGAAAGGCTGTTTTCACTGAAAACCGGTCAAAATACACCAGACTAACCAAGTTTACGCTTCCAAACCTCAAAGAAGGCGCTATAATTGAATATAGTTATAGGTTAAAATCGCCCAACTTATTTAATTTCAAAACATGGGAATTTCAAAGCAGCATTCCAAAGGTGATTAGCGAATATTTGGTTTACATCCCAGGCATTTACAATTACAATGTTTCCTTACGTGGATTTCAAAAACTGACGGATCAAAAAGCAGAACTGAGCAAAGAATGTTTAAGGCTTTCAGGCGTAGCTATCGATTGCTCAAAAATCAACTACATGATGAAAAACATTCCGGCATTTATCGAAGAGGATAACATGACCG